>CAXTWP010000006.1:0-4757 GCA_964247945.1 uncultured Acidobacteriaceae bacterium
CTCCCAAGGCAAGCGACGACCCGCCCACCTGGATGGTGGAGGCCTACCTGAACGACGCTCTCGACTCTGCCACGACCAAGGTTGGTCAACCCATCAAGGCCACCGTCGCCGAGCCGATCTACAATCCGGATGGCACCGTGGCCGTCCCGCAAGGCGCAACGCTGGTCGGCGCGGTCACGCAAAGCAAGCCTGCCCGCCGTTTCGGCCGCGCCGGCGCTCTCAGCTTCAGCTTTCGGCAGCTCGTGCTTCCCGGCGGCGAACCGCAGAGCGTCCAGGCCTCCCTCACGGGCGCGGACTCCGCCACCGCCGCCGGTCTCGCGCTCAACTCCGAAGGCGAGGTGAAGCCAAAGCCGCAGGATAAGGTCCTTGTTCCGCTCCTCCTGATCGCGCTCGCCGCTCGTCCCCTTGACCGCGACGGTGGCCGTGACGGAGGGATCGGCAAAGACGCCGTCGCTTCCAACAGCCTCGGCATTCTCGGCTTAATCATCGGCACCGCCGCCCAGCAGCCCAACCTCGCCGCCGGAATCGGCTACTATGGAGCAGCCATTGCCCTCTACGACCGTTGGATCGCTCGCGGCAAGCAGGTCGCCTTCACCCGCGACACGCGCATCGTGCTCCAGACCACCGCCCGCCGCTCCGACGCCATCAAGCCGACCGCCGTTCACTGATCACTCCCACTCAATGGTTCCCGGCGGCTTGCTCGTAATGTCATACACGACGCGATTGATCCCCCGTACCTCGCTCACAATGCGGCTGGAGATCGTTCGCAGCACCTCATACGGCAGCGCAGCCCAGTCCGCCGTCATCCCGTCCTCGCTCTCGACCGCGCGGATCACGCACGTATTCGCATACGTCCGCTGGTCCCCCATTACGCCGACCGACTTGATCGGCAGCAGCACCGCGAAGCTCTGCCACACCTTGCGATACAACCCCGCCCGCTTGATCTCGGCGACCACAATCTCGTCCGCCTCCTGCAAGATCGCCACCCGCTCGGCCGTCACCTCGCCCAAAATCCGCACCGCCAGCCCCGGCCCCGGGAACGGCTGCCGTTCAATGATCTCCTCCGGCATTCCCAAGTCGCGCCCGATCCGCCGGACCTCATCCTTGAACAAGTCACGCAGCGGCTCGATCAGCTTCAGCTTCATGTCCGCCGGCAGCCCGCCGACATTGTGGTGGCTCTTGATGGTATGGCTGGGCCCATGCACGCTGCTGGATTCGATCACGTCAGGGTACAGCGTTCCCTGCACCAGCCAGGCAATCTCCTCCCCCGCGCTCTTCTCTGCGTCAAAGATCTTCTTCGCCTCATCGTCGAAGACGGCGATAAACTCCCCGCCGATCACCTTGCGCTTCGCCTCTGGATCGGTCACCCCCGCCAGCTTGGCCAGAAAGCGTTCGGACGCATCGACGGCAACAACATTTAGTCCCAACTGCTCGCGCATCGTCCGCGGCACCTTGGCGAACTCGTCTTTTCTTAAAACGCCGTTGTTGACGAAGATGCACGTCAATCGATCGCCGATCGCCCGTGCCACCAGCACGGCCGCCACTGAGGAGTCCACCCCGCCGCTCAGCCCGCAGATGGCGTGGCCCGCGCCAACCTGCACCCGCACCCGCTCCACCGTCGCCTGGATAAAGTGCTCCGGCGTCCAGTCCGCCGCGCAGCCGCAAATGTCCATGCAGAAGTTCCGCAACAGCTCCGTCCCTTGCGGCGTATGCGCCACCTCCGGATGGAACTGCACCGCCCACATTTGCCGGGCGTCGTCCGCAATCCCGGCTACGGCATTGGCCGTCTGCGCAGTCAGGGTGAATCCGTCAGGAAGCACCTTCGCCTCGTCGCCATGGGACATCCAGACGTGCATCTCGCGTGGCAATCCCGCGAACAAGGCAGTCTCTGCCACCACGGTCACCGCCGCGTGACCATACTCCCGCGCCGGTGCAGGCTCTACCACGCCACCCAGATGATGCACCATAAACTGTAGCCCGTAGCAGATACCCAGCACCGGCACATCCATCGCCAGTACCGCCGGGTCGGCCCTCGGTGCACCCTCGTCGTAGACCGAAGACGGTCCGCCTGAGAGCACCACTCCCTTAGGCCGAAGCTCCCGCACCCGATCAAGCGATACCGTGCACGGCAGCACGACCGAAAAAACATTGAACTCCCGTATGCGCCGCGCAATCAACTGCGTATACTGCGACCCGAAGTCCAGGATAACAATGGTAGAGGTATCCACGATCTCTTCAGTCTACGCGACCGAAATGCGTTAACTCGGACGCTTTGTGTTGTTCGCGGCCCCGATTAAACCCGCACCCACGACCAGGATCACCATGCCCACGATCCACGGCGTGTGGATATGCGTCAACGTCGCCACGTACACCAGACCCGCCACCAAAATCACAACACCAATCGCATAGATCGCAAAGGACGACATAGTTGACTCCCGACCAACAAAGATGTGAACACTTCGTGTGATGCACACTCTACGCCGGCCCTACGCCTCGCGCAACAAACCGAGGTAACTCACCAGCCGCGCCACATGGAAGAAGTCCGAAGCCACGAGATACCACACCGTCACTCCGCCCCACCACCACGTCAGGAACTCCCGCGAGGCGATCGCCTCGAACGGCAGCGGACTTGCCGAGAAGACCATCGCCAGCACAATCAGCGCGATCTTCACGATGCCCATAACCAGGTTGATCTCGGCCAGCTTCATCCGCGCGTCGCCCAGCCGGAACGCGGTCCGCAAGCTCCCCCACACGCCCGTTTCGTGCAACATTGCCGGCAGCGGAGCCAACGCCAACCCCCCACTCGCCGCCGCCCACAACACAAACAGGCCCAGCGTCACAGCAATCGCCAGTGCAAAGTAGAGGACCAGGCTCGGCTCTTCGCCGCGCCCCATCGGGCCTGTCAAAGCCAATCGCGCCGCCCCTTGCAGGCACCGGAACCACACCCCAACGCGCGTGCCCAGCGCACCCAGTCGCACGGCTTGCAAACCCATCCGCGGCCCCGGGCGCGCGCGCAGCGACGGGTCGACCCGCCGCAGCACGAGTGTCCGTCCGAGCGACGAAATCACCATCCAGCCCATCAGCAGCACCGGCACGAGCCACAGCGCCACCGCCAGAACCCGCGGCTCCAACGCTTCCGCAGCCTTCGCCAGCGTCACCGAGGTCCGCACCGGATCAAGCAGCGTCATCTCGCGCAGCGCGGCATAGTCGAGCGGTGTCGTCACAAGAATCTTCGACGCCTCATGCCACACAACCAGCAGCGCCGGAACCCCGTAGACCCATCGCCAAAGCACCTCCAGCGCCGTCAGGGAGGGCCGTCGCCAGCACCATTGCAGCGTCCCGACAAACCCCTGCGTCACCCGCTCCTTTGTCTGCGGCGGCACCTACCGCACCACAAAGTTCAGCAGCTTGCCCGGCACATACACCACCTTCACGACCGTCTTGCCTTCAATCCGCGCCGCCACCTTAGCTTCCGCCAACGCGGCCGCCTTCACCGCGGCGTCATCGCTGCCATGCGCGACTTTCACCACTAACACCAGCTTGCCGTTGACCTGCATCGGAATTTCCACCAGATCTTCCTGCGCCCAAGATTCACTTGCCTGAGGCCACTTCGTTCGAAAGACAACGCCTTGTCCGTTCATCGCCTTCCAAAGCTCCGCTGAAAGATAAGGCGCAAATGGCGCGAGCATTTGAATGAGGGCTTCAAATACATGCACGATAACCGGCGGTCCTACTTGCCCCTCGTCCATCGCCTGCTCGAGCGCCGTGATCTGGTTGACCAGGATCATGATGGAGGCGATGCTCGTGTTGAAGTGCCAGCGCCCGCTGAAGTCTTGCGTCACCTTTGCAATCGTCTGGTGAAGTGATCGCAGCAAGCGTATGTCCTCCGGGCTAGCCGCTTCCCGGTCCTCAGCTATGGTGTAGCCGCCGATACGTTTCCCCACGGACGCATACTTCATCGTCAACCGATAAACCTTGGCAAGAAACCGGCTGATCCCGGCCACCCCCTCCTCCTGCCAGTCCATGTCCCGGTCGGGCGGTGCCGCAAACAGCGAGTACATCCGCGTCGCGTCCACGCCGTACCGGTCCATCATCTCGTCGGGCGAGACCACATTGCCCTTTGACTTCGACATCTTCGCGCCGTTCTTCAAGACCATGCCTTGCGAAAACTGCCGCACTGCCGGCTCGCTGTTGGCGATCAGCCCATGTCGCGCATCACCTTCGTCCAGAAGCGCGAGTAGATCAGGTGCATAATCGCGTGCTCCACCCCGCCGATGTACTGATCGATCGGAAACCAGTAATTCGCCTTCGCCGAGTCGAACGGAGCCGTCGCGTTATGGGCATCCGTGTAGCGGTAGAAATACCAACTCGAATCGACGAAGGTGTCCATGGTATCCGTCTCGCGCCGCGCGGGGCCGCCGCACACCGGGCAAGCCGTGTTCACAAACTCCGACACACGCCCTAGAGGCGAGCCGCCCTGCTGCGTGATTTCAATCTGTTCCGGCAGAAGCACCGGCAACGCGCTTTCGGGCAGCGCGACTACCCCACCGGCATCGATGCCTTTGTGCCCGCGTTCGCAGTACACCATTGGGATCGGCGTACCCCAGTACCGCTGGCGGCTTACCCCCCAATCTTTCAACCGGTACGTAACCGTAGCCGTGCCAAATCCCTGTTCCTGCGCAAACGCCGCCATCTTCTCTTGGGCTTCCAGGCAAGCCTCGCCCGTCCACTCACCCGAGTCGATCAGCACCGCCTCT
>CAXTWP010000006.1:4767-15310 GCA_964247945.1 uncultured Acidobacteriaceae bacterium
TGTAAGGCAGCGCCAGATCATTTGTATCCAAATTCGGAGCGATCACCCGCTTGATCGGCAGCCCATATTTGGTGGCGAACTCAAAGTCGCGCTCATCATGCGCCGGGACGCTCATGATCGCGCCCGTGCCGTAATCCGCCAGGATGTAATTTGCCACCCAGATCGGCATTCGTTCGCCATTAAACGGGTTTACTGCGAGACGTCCCGTGGCTACGCCATGCTTCTCCAGCGTTCCAAACGCATCCGCCTCGCGAGCACGCGTCTGTTCAGCAACCATCGCCTCCACCTGCGCCGCCAGCTCTGCGTCTTCCGCCGCAAACAGCTTCGTCACTGGATGCTCCGGTGCAAGCTGCACGCTGGTTGCGCCGAAGATTGTGTCAACCCGCGTCGTGAACACGGTGATCTTCTCGGCCCTGTCCGCGACCGCGAAGTCCACCCGCGCGCCCTCGCTCCGCCCGATCCAGTTCCGCTGCATGGTGCGGACCTTCTCCGGCCAACCATCCATCGTGTCCAGCCCGTCGAGCAACTCGTCCGCATACGCTGTAATCCGCAAGAACCATTGCGTCAGATCGCGCAACTCGACCGGATGGTCTTCATGCCGCCAGCAGCACCCACCCACCACCTGCTCATTGGCCAGCACGGTCTGGCACAGCGAGCACCAGTTCACCTTGCTCTTCTTCCGGTACGCGAGGCCGCGCTCGTACATCTTCAGGAAAAACCATTGGTTCCACCGGTAGTACTCCGGCATGCAGGTCGTCAGCTCCGTGCCCCAGTCGAACCCCATACCCAGGCGACGAAATTGCTGCTTCATCGCGGCGATGTTCGCGAGCGTCCACTCCCGCGGCGGAACGTTGTTCTTGAGAGCGGCGTTCTCCGCTGGCAGCCCAAACGCGTCCCACCCCATCGGCTGCAGCACGTTGTACCCGCGCATCCACATGAACCGCGCCAGCGCGTCGCCGATGGCGTAGTTCCGCACATGGCCCATGTGCAGCGCACCCGAGGGATACGGCAACATCTCCAGACAATAGAATTTCGGCTTCCCGCACTCATGCGACTCCGCCGCGTAGAGCGCAGGATCCGCATCCCAGATCGCTTGCCACCGCGGTTCCATCTCCCCCGGGTTATAGCGGACTGACTCTTCTTTAATCATCGGCGTGCGCTCTGCATTTTTCGGTCACCCTATTATTGTAGAGTCACCTGAAGGTTTACACGTAAGCAGCCGTTCCGCGCGCGGTGATCGAGTCGCCCCGCCGGTTCGCCACATATCTTATTTCCCTGCGCCACCGTGCAGCTTCGGGAACCAGGTGAACTGCACGGCAGCGGTGGTGTCGGAACGCTGCCCCGAGAGATAGATCGGCGCTTTCCAGCGCTCGTACTGCACCCAGCCGTTCACTTCCACATCTTTGCCGAGGCGCTTCACCAGATCGACCTTGAACTGGTTCTGGGTGGTACCGCCGGCAATGAAGTCCTTGGCCGTCTTTTTGTTGAGAAACGCAATCTGCACCCATTCATTACCCGAGAGATGATAGGTCATCCATGCCTGGCCGCCTTTGGCCTCACGCCCGATCCAGTCGCCGAAGATAAATCCCTTGTTGGTATAGCCCTGCTTCTGAACGGCCTCGTCATACTGGCCGCCTCCTTCCAGGCATATCAGGGTCGAACAATCGGTCGACACGCCTTCGACCCGCAGGTCGAGCCGCCTCATGCCAGGAAACTGCGCAAGATAAATGCCCGACCTATACGCCGCACGGCGGGGGGCCGAGACCGGAAAGACGTCGTCGTGAGTCTCCGAATCCGTGTAGAGGGTAAGGTAGTTGCGAACAAAGGGCAGCCGGTACGAAAAGTTGAAGGCGGTATAACGCGCGCCTGGGTCGTCGCGCGAGAACTTTTCCTGAGGTGTCGTATCGCTTACGTCGAAAAAGCCCTTGAAAAACGTGTGCAACGTTACCGGCTCGTGGCCAGCTCCGCCAAAGATGATGGTGCGCTGGAACCCGAACTGAAAGTTCGCGGTGGGCGCAAAGGAGAACATATCCGAATGCACCCAGGGATGATTGGGAGCGGTATGACCCTTCAGGCTGCCGTAGAAGAAGTCATAGCGGAGCGGCCCAAGCACCTTGGAGACAAGCGGGATGTACATCGGCTCGATCCGGTTGATGCGAAAGGAGTAGATGTTCTCGGCGTTGTTCGACCAGGCCATGGCACCTCCCATGCCGGGACCGAGCCAGGCATCGCTCTTGCCGCCGGAGATCTCGTGGCCGAGCAGATGAAAGGAGAGCGTCCCTTCGACGAGACGAAAGGGGTTTGCGGCGGCGATGGGACCGTAAGGAATCGTGTCCTGGATGCCGAAGGGTGTGGCGTCCTGGAAGGCAAGCGCGTTGCCTAGCGCTGTGGAATACCCGGCTGCGCTTGGCGCATGCTGGTACTCGCCGCGCACATGCAGCGAAAAGCGGCCATACTCCGCGAGCGTGGAGACGCCCAGAAGCGCGTTGAAGCCGGGCTCATACGGCCGACCATAGTCGTTCGCCAGCGTCTGGCCGAGGTGGTAGCTGTCGCGCAGCGTGTCGCCATGGATGTACATCAGCCGCGTATACGCCGACTGGGTTCCGTAAAGCAGGCCGCGCGCCTCCGCCGGCTCCTCTCCCTCCAACTCCCGCAGCAAAACAGCCAGGATCGCCTGCGCCTCCTCACTGTCGCCGCCCAGAATACTATCCCGCGATTGCTGGAGCATGTGCAGGACGCTTAGGCGCGTCCACGGGCGGAGGCTGAGGAAGGCCGTATCCACGTAGCCGAGGCTGTAAAGACGCAGCATCTCCGGGTATATCCAGCTATCCACCGGAATATACGCGGAGCTGTCATGGTTGGGTTTCGGCGCTTTAGGACCATAGGGGCCGTAAGGCTCGTAGGCGGTAAAAAGCTCTTCCGGGGTGTATTTCGGCCGGGCGGTGGGCGAATCGTGCTTGAGGACCACGGGGGCTGGCGCGGGTTCTGGAATGGGCATGGCCGGCACCGATGATCCCGGCGGCATAGGAGCAGGCTGAGCCGCAGCAGGCTTTGCGCTGTCCGGGTCGTAGGCTGGGCGCGAGGGAGTGACGCCGGGAGACTGCGCGGTTGGCGCAGGTGCGGCGGGTCCAGCAACGGGCGCGGACTGCGTACTTTGCGCGGAGCTTGACGGGGCGGTCAGCGCGAGCACCATCACCCCCGCACAGCAAAGTAGAAATCCTGAATGCACTCGCACCTCAACCCTTGGGTCCCCTGCTTTTGACGGCTCTGCCTGGTAGCTCCAGTGTAAACCGCGTACCGCTCCGGCTAGGCTCCGAAGCACCGAAGGCTGCGCCTAAGGATGAAGTCCGCTCTCACTAAAGTACCTTCAGGCGATCCTGAACCGCGGCGGCAATTCCGTCCATCCAAGATTGATCGCAGATCTTACGGCGCAACAGGGTTCCGGCCAGCACCGTAACGGCGTCAGGCAACGCAGCTTTCTTCCTGGACTTTTTCCCTTCAAGCACGAAGGGGATGCACTCCATGAGTGCCGGTCCGCCCCCGGCGCGGGCGCGGCCAAGCGACTCCTGCGCCACGCGGTAGAGGGCGATCGCATCGCTCGCATCGACTGGGATGCCGGACACCCCGGCGGCGGTGGCCCTCGCGCTGAACCCGGGAGCACTTGCGGGTTCCACTTTGAACCCAGTCTTGCCTGTAACGTTTGGCAACAAAACGAAGAGCATGGGCAATTCCAGTCGCGCGGCCTGGTGGAGATGGGGCAGCCAGGCTGTCGACTTCACCTCATCCGTCCGGGCGAACAGGACAACCACTTGCTTCAGCTTGAGACGCTTGAGGGCCACGGCGACTCCCATGGCTTGCTGGAGACGATCGCGTGTTTCCGGAAGCTCCGGCAGCAGACCGGCCAATGCGCTGTTCGCGCCCGGGCGATGTTTGGCTAACCTTTCAAGCGGTTCCCCGCGCACAAAAGCCGCTGTCACGCTGCCGTAAAGATCGCTGGAAAAATCTTCCGTGCCCAGATCGAGCAGGGCGCTCACCCGGCAGGCCTCTTGTCCCCGGACGTGCGGTCGGGCCGCCTTGCCGTCGCGCTTGCGCAGCTTCTCTTCGAGCAGCCGCGACTCCAGCATGCCCGCATACATCCGCAGGAGCGTGCTGTTCGGTACAAGCGAGCTTTCAGGCAGCGTGGAACCTGTTTCCTGTTCCCTGTTCCCCGTTTCCTGTTTCATGCTCGCGCCGGGTCGAGAGCTTCCGTGTCCAGCCCAAGTTCGACGAGCGCTTTCTGCGCGGCCTTTGGCTTGAACTTACCGTCGCGTGCCAGCTTCGTGAGCGTCGCCCCCACAATCGATGCCGAGTTCACCTCGAAGTGCCTCCGCAGGTGCTCACGGTTGTCGGAGCGGCCGAAGCCGTCCGTGCCCAGCGTGACGAGCCTGCCCGCAAGCCAGGGAGCGAGCACATCCGGCAGTGCCTTCATGTAGTCGCTTGCGGCGATGATGGGACCTTTTGCGCCCGCGAGCGCGGTCTGAAGATAGCTCTTGCGCTCCGGTTGCTCCGGGTGCAGGCGATTCCAGCGTTCAACGGCGAGCGCCTCCCGCCGCACCTCGGTATAGCTCGGCACACTCCAAACATCGGCGTGAACCCCGAACTTCTCCGCCAGCATCGTCTGCGCCTGGAGCGCCTCGTTGAGGATGGGACCGCTGCCGAAGAGCTGCGCAACCGCCGCAGCCGCTCCGGCCTTGAACCTGTAAAGACCTTTCAAAATGCCTTCCGCCGTGCTGATGGCTCCCGAACCCTCCGGCATCGGCGGCATGACGTAATCCTCGTTGTACATGGTGATGTAGTAGAAGCAGTCCTCGCCCTTTTCGTACATCCGCCGCAGGCCGTCCTGGATGACGACGGCAAGCTCGTACGCGTAAGCAGGGTCGTAGCTGACGCAGGTGGGCACGGTGCTCGAAAGCACATGGCTGTGGCCGTCCTGATGCTGAAGGCCCTCGCCCAGCATCGTCGTCCGGCCGGCCGTCCCGCCCATCAGGAAGCCCTTGCCGCGCGCGTCCGCAAACGCCCACACCATGTCCCCGATGCGCTGGAAGCCGAACATGGAGTAGTACATATAGAAGGGGATCGTCGGCACTTTGTAATTCGAGTAGGCCGTGCCCGCGGCGGTAAAGGACGCCATCGAACCCGCCTCGGTGATGCCCTCTTCAAGGATCTGCCCGTCACGGTCCTCGCGATAGTAAAGCAGCATATCAGCGTCGTGCGGACTATATTTCTGGCCTTCGGGCGCATAGATTCCAACCTGCCGGATCGCCGACTCCAGCCCAAACGTTCGCCCCTCGTCGGGCACGATCGGCACAATCAGCTTGCCGATCGCAGGGTCCTTCATCAGGTGACGCAGTATGGAGATGAAGCCCATCGTGGTCGAGACGGCGCGGTTGTTCGAGCCGCCGGTCCACTCCCCGAAGTAAGCGAGGTCAGGGGCCTTAATCGTAGGAGTCGGGACGCTGCGGGTGGGCAGGTAACCGCCCAGCGCTCTGCGCCGCGCCTGCATGTAGGCGATCTCGGGGGCGTCCTGCTCCGGCCGGTAAAACGCACCATCCTTGGCCGCCTGCTCGGGAATCGGTATATCGAAGCGCTTGACGAACGCCGCCAAGCCGTCGTCGGCCAGCTTCTTCTCGGAGTGCGTCGCGTTGCGCGCCTGCGCCGACCCCAGTCCATAGCCCTTGACTGTCTTGGCCAGGATCACCGTCGGACCGCCCTTGTGCTCCATCGCACGCTTATACGCGTTGTAGATCTTCGCCGGGTCATGCCCGCCGCGGTGCAGCCGCGAGAGCTGATCGTCGGTCATCTCCTTCACCAGATCCAGCAACTCCGGGTACTTGCCGAAAAAGTGTTCGCGCAGGTACGCGCCATCCTTGGCCTTGAAGGTCTGGTAGTCGCCGTCGACGCATTCTTCCATGCGACGGAGCAGCAGCCCGGTGTGGTCGCGGGCGAAGAGCTCATCCCAGTCCGACCCCCAGATCACCTTGATGACGTTCCAGCCCGCGCCCAGGAAGACACCTTCCAGCTCGTCGATTATGCGCTTGTTGCCGCGCACCGGGCCGTCCAGCCGTTGCAGGTTGCAGTTGACGACGAAGATAAGGTTGTCGAGCTTCTCGCGCGCGCCCAGCGAGATCGCGCCCAGCGTGTCTACTTCGTCCGTCTCACCATCGCCGACGAACGCCCAGATCTTGCGGTCGGTCTTTTCGATAAGGCCGCGATTTTCGAGGTACCGCATGAAGCGCGCCTGGTAGATCGCATTCAGCGGGCCGATGCCCATCGACACCGTTGGGAAGTTCCAAAAGTCCGGCATCAGCCAGGGATGCGGGTATGACGACAATCCACACTCCCCGCGCAGTTCGTGGCGAAAGTTACCTAACCGAGCGTCGTCGAAGCGCCCTTCGAGGAAAGCGCGGGCGTAGACGCCCGGCGAAGCGTGGCCCTGAAAGTAGATGAAATCGCCCGGCTGGTCCCCATACTTGGCATGAAAGAAGTGATTGAAGCCAACTTCCAGCAGCGTGGCCAGCGACGAGTACGTCGAGATATGGCCGCCGATCCCCGCGTCCTTCTTATTCTGCCCATGCACCATGGCCATGGCGTTCCAGCGAATTAAAGCCTCCACCCGCCGCTCCAACGCGCGGTCCCCCGGATAGGGCACCTCGTCATGCCTGGGGATGGTATTGCGATAGGGCGTCGTCAGTTCGTTGGGCGTGGGGACCCCGGACTCGCGCGCGCGCAGCCGCAGCGCGTTCAGCAGCTCCGTCCCATGCTGCCAATCTGCGGCGACGACGTCGTCGAACGCCTCCAGCCATTCGGACATCTCTTCGGTAAAATCGGCCTTCGCGGAAAGTTCCGTTAGATCGGTCTTCGTCGCCATACATACCCCTCAATCTTTCCTCTAAGATAATCGCCCGCCTCTGAATCGTCACGCACGTCAGGAAGAGTATTCGGCGTTAATTCGCACATACTCCTCGGTCAGATCACACGTGGTGAAGAGGCATTCCTCGCCGCCGCCGCCGAGATCGAGCGTAATGGTGTACTCGCGTGCCTGCATGCGCTCGTGGACAGCTGCCTTGTCGAAGAGCGGCGAGCGCATGCCCACGGCAAACACCAGCAGACCGCCGATCCAGATCTTCACCTGCATGGGATCAAACGCTACCCCGGAGTAGCCCGCCGCCGCCAGCAGCCGTCCCCAGTTGGGGTCCGCCGACGACCACGCCGTCTTGCACAACGGCGAGTGCGCGATCGACCGCGCGACCGTCTTCGCTTCGGCCGCTGTCCGCGCGCCGGTGATGTGGAGCGTCACCACGTGCGTAATCCCTTCGCCATCGTCAACGATCTGGTGCGCGAGCGAGCCGCACACCAGCCGCAACGCGTTCGAGAACGCATCTCCGATCCGCTCGTCCAAAGCAACGTTGCTGGCACCGCTCGCCAGCAGCAGCACGGTGTCATTGGTTGAGGTATCGCCGTCGATGGAGATGGCGTTGAAGCTTGTTTCGACCGCGGGTTCCAGCAGCGCGCGCAGTTGCCGCGGGTCTGCTGTTACATCCGTAAACAGGTACACCAGCATGGTGGCATGGGGCGGCCCGAGCTGCGGATGGATCATCCCCGCTCCTTTAGCCACGCCGAACAGTCGCACCTCGGCGTCGCCTGTGGCGATCACCGCGCGGGCCGTCTTCATCTTTGTGTCCGTCGTCAGGATGGCGCGGGCAAAAAGCTCCGCGTGCTCCGGCGTATCGCCGAGCGCGGCATGCGCCGCGGGCATGGCCGCGATGACCCTCTCCGCCGGGAACGGCACCCCGATGATGCCCGTCGACGAAGGAAAGACCTCGTCGAAGATGCATCCGAACGCCTCGGCCGCCACGACGCAGGTCTGTTCGCAGGCGGCGATCCCCGCCTCGCCCGTGGCGCAGTTCGCGTTGCCGGCGTTCACCAGCACCGCCGCAACGCGCCCGCCGGTCGCCGCCAGATGCTTCCGTCCCACCGTCACCGGAGCCGCCACCACCTGGTTGCGGGTAAACATGGCCGCACCCGCCGCTCCCCTGGGGGCGACCGCCACCGCCACGTCCAGATTCCCGCTTGCCTTGATGCCTGCCTTCACCGCGCCCCAGGCAAAACCTCGCGGCAGCTTCGCTTCATCACTCATGCATCTACTTTATCCGATGCAACCGGCCCGTTATATCCTTGGGGCCATGCTGCTTGAAGCCCTGCGCGCCGCCGTCCTTGAAGCCAATCTGGAACTCGTCCGCCGTGGCCTCGGCCTCTACACCTTCGGCAACGCCTCGGGCGTCGACCGGGAACAAGGCCTGGTAGTCATCAAACCTTCGGGCGTCCCTTACGAGGCGCTGCGCCCCGAGCATATGGTCGTCACCGACCTCCACGGCGAAGTCATGGACGGCGCGCTCAGGCCTTCCTCCGACCTCGACACGCACACCCTGCTTTACCGCGAGTTCCCCACCATCGGCGCAGTCGTTCACACCCACTCCGAGTACGCCACCAGCTTCGCCCAGGCCGGCATCCCCATCCCGCCGCTCGGCACCACCCACGCCGACTACTTCTACGGACCGATTCCCTGCACGGCGCCCCTCAACGAGCAAGCGATCGGCGAGCAGTACGTCCACAACACCGGCCAGGCCATCGTCGACCACTTCCGCCGGCATGGCATCGACCCGCTCGCCGTACCCGCCGTCCTCGTCGCCGGTCACGCGCCCTTTGCCTGGGGCCGCGCCCCGCACGACGCCGCCCACAACGCCGCCGTCCTCGAAGCCGTCGCCAAGATGGCCTACAAGACCCGGATCCTCACCCCCAACCACCCCGGCGTCTCCCAGGCCCTGCTCGACCGCCACTACTTCCGCAAACACGGCGCGGCCGCCACCTACGGCCAGGACCCGAGCTAGTATTCGGCTAAACCATTCGGCGGGCGATCTCGTCGTCGAGGATCTCGCGCACAGTAAGCGGAATGATCTCGCGGCCGGTCTGCTGGCGAAAGCGACGGATCTCCTTGAGCGCGTCGTCGGTGTAATCGAAGGAGACAAAAAAGCCTTTCATGCGCTCGGAGCGGATCATTGCCGCCTCAAACAGGTCGATGTCAGGCCGCCCTGCCTTCTCCTTCTGCTTGACCTGCACGGGGAACCAGACATCCATGAAGTCGAGCGTCCCTTCCTTGACCTCGGGAATGGTGGAGACAGGGAATATCTTCCCGTCCAGCCCCATGTCACCCACCTGCGCTTTGTTGGGGAGACCGCCCAGCGCGATCACCGCCCAGTTCTCGAACTCGAACGGCGGCATCTTGCGCAGCATCGCTTCGGTCTGAGGCAGGTCGCGCACCACAAAGCCCCGGCCGGTGAGCCAGAGCTTCTCATTCTCCGGCAGTTTCGCCGAGTCGCGCAGCCGCTTGGCCATCACCCGGCAGGCAGTAGGCGAGATGTCGATGCCGACCCATTGACGGCGCAACTTCTGCGCGGCCACCAGAGCGGTGCCGCAGCCGCAAAACGCATCGAGCACAATGTCGTTCGGCTTGGACGAGAGTTCGATGATCCGTTCCAGCAGCTTCAGCGGCTTCTGCGTCGGATAACCAAGGCGCTCGACGTCGTGGCTCTGGATCGGCTTGATGTCATCCCAGACATCGCCGATCGGCACACCCTTGCCTTCGTCCAGATACCGCTTGTAGCGGGGAACGCCTCCGGGTTTCTTCTGTACGATTCTTCCTTGCTCATACAGCTCTTGCATACGCTTTTGGCTGTATCGCCAATATCGAGTGATCCCTAAGAATTCGTAATTCGGATTGCCCTTGGAAGGAGAAGCTCCACCTGGCGCCAATAGATTGTCGAGCTGAAAACGGCGTCCCGTACCCGGCTCTACGTGCTTATAGAACTTCTCCAGATAATCCTCGTCATAAGGCCGGTACAGATGCTTGAAGTGGTAGTTTTTATCTCCGCCGCAATAAAGAAATACCGTATCGTGGACCCGGCCAAGGTGCTTGGACCCTTGCTTGGCATCGTTGTGTGCGGACTGCCGCTTCCAGATGATTTCGTTGACGAAATTGTTCTCGCCGAAGATGTAGTCAAGCATCACCTTGACATAGTGCGAGGCGTGCCAATCGCAGTGGTAGTAGAAAGAGCCCGTCTTCTTGAGCACTCGCCGGATTTCACTGCATCGTGGCCGCATGTAGTCGATATAGGCGTTCGTCGACTCGTGCCGATCCTCAAACGACCGCATCTCTTTACGCTCGCCCCAGAAAACCTCGTAGTTGCGATTGGAGTTGAAGGGCGGATCGATGTAGCAGAGGTCGATGGACTCATCCGGCAGCTGCCGCAGCTGATCGAGGCAGTCGCCGCAGAAGACGATGCGCGTGTCGACAAGGGGAGACGGACGATCCATGAAGCTCGATCATACCAAGCGGCAATAGCGTACCGGATGCCATACCGGCATTGCTCCCAGAACGCACAGACCTTGCCCGGCCGCCAGCTATCATCACAGAAGATCCGCTATGGCCGCCGCAGCACCTTCCATG
>CAXTWP010000006.1:15320-26250 GCA_964247945.1 uncultured Acidobacteriaceae bacterium
GCCGTTACCTGCCCTGTGGCGTCCCAGCCATAATCCCTGGGCCGTCGCCATCACAGTCACCCTCGCCACCTTTATGGAGGTGCTCGACAGCTCCATCGCCAACGTTGCCCTGCCGCACATCGCCGGCTCCCTCGGCGCGTCGCAGGAAGAGGCCACCTGGGTCCTTACCAGTTATCTCGTCGCCTCGGCCATCATCCTGCCCATCTCCGGCTGGCTCTCCAACCGCATCGGACGCAAACGTTTCTATATGACCTGCGTGGTCGTTTTCACCGTTTGCTCGCTGCTGTGCGGTCTCGCGCCAACGCTGCCCTTCCTCATCCTCGCCCGCATTCTGCAAGGACTCGGCGGCGGCGGCCTTGCCCCGTCCGAGCAGGCGATCCTCGCCGATACCTTCCCCATTCAGAAGCGCGGTCAGGCCTTTGCCGTCTACGGGATGGCGGTCGTCTTCGCCCCCGCCATCGGCCCCACACTCGGTGGCTGGATCACCGACAACTTCAACTGGCACTGGATCTTCTTCATCAACCTTCCCGTCGGCCTGCTCTCGCTCTTTCTCAGCAACCGCATGGTGGAAGACCCGCCCCACCTCATCGCCCGCAAAGAAGCCTCCAAACACCTCAAGGTCGACTGGACAGGCCTAAGCCTCGTCGCCACCGGGGTCGGTCTGCTCGAGTTCACCCTCGACAAGGGCCAGGAGAAAGACTGGTTCTCCGACCCCACCATCCGCGTCTGCTTCATCACGGCCATCATCCTGCTCATCTGGTTTGTCTTTTGGGAGTGGTTCCACCCAGACCCCATCGTCGACATCAAGCTGCTCAAGAACCGCAACTTCGGCACGGCCGTCTTCCTCCAACTCATCCTCGGCACGGTGCTCTTCGGCTCCACGGTCCTGATCCCGCAATACCTGCAAACTCTGCTCGGCTATACCGCCGAGCGCGCCGGCATGGTTCTCTCCCCCGCCGGCTTTGCCGTCATGGGAACGATGGCGATTGCAGGCCGCTTGGTGGGCAAGTTCGACGCCCGCGCCATGGCCGCAATGGGTTACTTCTTCACGGCGCTGGGTGTCTACAATCTAACCCGCCTCGATCTCAACACCAGCTACGGCACCGCCACCGAGTTCCGCATTCTCCAGATGATTGCCCTCCCCTTTATCTTTATCTCCATCAGCACCCTCAACTACGTCGGCGTTCCGCTCGAAAAATCGAACCAGATCTCCAGCCTCTCGAACTTCGCGCGCAACGTCGGGGGCTCGGCCGGGACCGCGCTGTTGACCACCTTCATCGCTCGCACCTCCCAGACCCACCAGCAAGTGCTTGCGGCCAATGTCGTCCAGGGCACAGTTCCCTACCGCCTCTACATGGACCAGATGCGTCAACTTCTCATCGCCGGCGGCATGTCCTCCGCGCGGGCTACGCAAAACGCCATCGGCCAGGCTTATCGCCAGATGCAGCTACAAGCGACCATGCTCAGCTACCAGAACGCCTTCGTCGTCCTCTCCGCGCTGCTCTTTTGCCTTGTTCCCTTGCCCTTCCTCATGCGCCGCCCCCAGAAACGCGCTGCAGTCGATCCCGAAGCTATGGGCGGCCACTAAAGGCTCCGCCAAGACGAGATCGAAGCGGTCGAGTGACGACTTGCACAACGCCGGCGGACATAGGAAAGCGACAAGAATCCACAATGCCCGTACAACACATCGTGTCTTCGTAGCACCTTACTGAGTGCTTCAAACCGGTGAGCTGCAGGTATCGACCCGAACGCCACCCTCCTCTCAAATTCATAGCCACTGCGCGGAGCAGATCCATGTCCTCGACGACCGACCAAACTATACTCGTGTGCCTGTTCCATCATGACGACCAGGCCAACGCAGCGCTTGAAGATCTTCAAGAGGCAGGCGTTCCCTCCACGTCCATCACAACGCTTCGCAAGCCAACCGACACAAACGGTACAGAGACACACACCGCGCAGCTTTCTGCGCTTGGCGTTCCCTCGCGCGATATCGAGCACCTGCACGAAGGTCTCCACAATGGAGGCACGATCATCTCTGTTGCCGCGGCCGCGCAGTACGTGAGCAAGGTTGAATCAATCTTTGGCGACCATCGCGCAGCCAAGATTGACGAAGTGGACGCTGAGCCCGACTACGGCACAGCTCCAGTGGCTCTCGCGGCTGGCGCAACCGCGATTCCGATCGTTGAAGAAGAGCTTGTCGTCGGCAAACGCACGGTCGACCAGGGCGGAGTCCGCGTCTACCGCCGCGTAGTCGAGATTCCCGCCGCAGAATCCGTCAGCCTACGCGAGGAGCATGTCGTCATCGAACGCAACCCGGTAAATCGTCCCGCGACCGCGGCCGATCTCGCCTCCCAAGGCAAACACGTTGTCGAACTGACTGAGACTGCGGAAGAAGCGGTCGTGTCGAAGACAGCTCACGTGGTTGAAGAGATTCTCGTCGGCAAGACCACGGAACAACGCACCGAGCACATTCAAGACACCGTGCGCCATACCGAAGTCGAGCTCGAAGAGCTGCCATCAGCAGAATCCTCCATCCCACGGAACCGAAACCTCTAAGCAGATCAGAACACTCTATTAGGAGAATCAAGATGGCAGAGCACGTAAAAGTTTATGAAGAGAAAAAGAAGGGTCTGCCCATCTGGGCCTGGCTGCTTCCGCTTCTTCTTCTCTTTGCGTTGGTGGCATACTTCCTTACGCATCGTGTTGCTCCGGCAGCTTCGAGTGCGGCAGTCGCAACCACTACAGCAGCGGCACCCACCCCGGCGTTTCCCGACCTCGGCACAGTCCATTTCGAAACCGACAAGGCAACCCTGACTCCGGAGGGCCAGGCCACTCTTCAGCAAGCTGCAGCCGCTATGAAGGCCAACCCTAACGCACATCTCCGGCTCGAAGGTTTTACCGACAGCACAGGGACTGACCCGCACAATGACACACTCTCCGATCAACGGACCAAAACGGTTGCGGATTATCTCCAGTCACAAGGAATTGAACGCAGCCGCCTAACCGGCCAGGGCTTCGGAGCATCTCAACCGGTTGAGACCAACGCCACGCCGCAGGGCAAGGCGGATAACCGCCGCGTCGAACTCTTCTCGCAACAATAGCGCAACTCATCACAAAGGAGATCCTTATGTCAAAAACAGTCGTAGGACTTTTCAGCACCACCGCCCAGGCTGAGCAGGTCAAGCAATCACTCATTTCGAGCGGCTATGAAACCGGGAAGATCTCCATCGTCGGCAACGACGGCGAGAGCACCGGCGAAGGTATTGGTCACAAGATAAGCAACTTCTTCTCCTCCCTTACCGGCGGCGACGAGACCGCGCACAACCACTACGCCACGGGTGTAAACGCGGGCGGTGCTCTTCTCACCGTGACGACCGCCGATGAAGACGCGAACGCAGTGGCCGCTCTGTTGAAGCAGCACGGCGCGCGCGACATCGATGACGGGTATCAGAGCGCTGCTGGCGAAGGAACCCCCATCTATGGAGGCTCCGCTAACCTCAGCGCCTCCGAAAACATTACCGGCCAGACGGCGATTCCTATCGTAGAAGAGGAGCTGGTGGTCGGGAAGCGGGAAGTGGATCGCGGCGGCGTTCGCGTCTACTCGCATGTCGTAGAGACGCCGGTCACCACCGATGTCACGTTGCGCAACGAAGCGATCAATGTAGAGCGGCGCGCGGTCGACCGTCCCGCAAGTGCGGCGGACTTCACCTCCGGCACGGGTAGCTTCGAGCTGCGAGCCAGTGGCGAAGAGGCTGTAGTGGGTAAGTCGAGCCGTGTTGTCGAGGAGGTTCTCATCGGCAAGGAGTCATCGGAGCATACCGAAGCGATCCGCGACACCGTTCGTCGTACGGAAGTCGACCTTGAGCAGATTCCTGCGGATACCACCACGGGCGGCACCATCAAGGATCGCTACTAACGCTTCGTCCCGGCAAAACTACAAACCACAGTAAAGGGCCGAACCTGCGGGTTCGGCCCTTTACGCAGTGAATTGCAACTGCATCAATGAGGGCATCTCCATGGCTACTCCAGAAATCACCCTTACGTCAGAAGCCGGGCTGGCGGTTGATCCATTCGACCCCAAGCGCATCGACGAGAACCTGCTCCAAACAACTGGCACACTCGACATGAGCAAGAAACGCACGGCACTGCGTTTGCCTGATGGCGGAATCGTGCATATCGCTACTGCGCTTTTGATGGACCAGACGCGCCGCTCGGAAATCCCAGCCTCCGATGCGCCTGACCCTTCGGGTGAAATCGTGATCCCTTTGGTAGAGGAGCGTCTTGAGATTGAAAAGAAGCTGGTCCAAACCGGGCGCGTCACCCTCGAGAAGAAGATCCAGTCATACGAAGAAACCCTTGACGTGCCGCTCGTCGGGCGTTCCTTTGAGATCGAACGCGTGGTTCTCAACCAGCCTGTCGACAGAGCACC
This sequence comes from uncultured Acidobacteriaceae bacterium, assembly GCA_964247945.1. Lineage (GTDB taxonomy): Bacteria > Acidobacteriota > Terriglobia > Terriglobales > Acidobacteriaceae > Edaphobacter. The sequence goes on from CAXTWP010000006.1 coordinate 19,750, forward strand.
CGCAGTCCGGCAAGAAGGCTTGACCACCATCTATCCGTTGGTCGAAGAGCAGCTTGTGATCACAACGCAGCTCATTCTCAAGGAAGAGTTGCGCGTCACTCAACACGACACAGAGCGGCGGGATACTCGCACCGTCACTCTGAAGCGGGAATCCATTGACGTGACCCGCACACCATTCGCCTAGCCGCAGGAGAACCCGATGACCCCGCAAGAAGAGCAGATGATCGATGGCCTTATCCAGCGCATCAACGGCACTCAGGTTCAAGACAAGGACCCGGAAGCCGAGCAGCACCTCCAGCAGGGCCTCGGGCATAACCCGAATGCCTTGTACGTCCTTGCCCAAACTGTTCTCGTTCAGAGCTACGCCCTTGAACAGGCTCGGAAGCAGCTCGCTGACGCAAAGCAATCGCTCGCCCAGGCCCAGCAACAGCAGCAACAGCCGCAGAAACACACCAGCTTCCTCGGCAGTATCTTCGGCTCCGACGACAAGCCCGCGCCCCCGCCTCAATCCCAATACGCTCCCGTGCCCACCTACAGCCAGCCGCAAAGTTACGGCCAGCCCTACGCCCAGCCCCAGAGCTACTACCCACCTCCCAGCTATGGAGCTCCTCCACCGCAGGGCGGCGGCTTCCTTCGCGGAGCCGCGCAGACCGCCGCCGGCGTAGCCGCGGGCGCGCTTGCCTTTGAGGGAGTTGAGAGCCTTATGCACGGCTTCGGCGGTCACGGCGGCGGCTTAGGCTTCTTCGGCGGCGGCGGTGGGGATGCTCCCCGCGAAGAAGTCATCAACAATTATTACGGCGACGATGCAGGCCGAGGTCACGAAACCCGCGGCTTCGACGGCAACAACGACATCGAAGACCGCCGCGACGACGCCGCCAGCCAAAGCGACTTCGCCGACACGGGGGACCAGGACACCGGCGACGACAGCGGCAGCTCCACGGACGACTTCACCTCATCCGATGACGACAGCAGCTTCGACAGCGGCAGCGACGACAGCAACTTTTCCTAAAACTGTACGTGTACCCAACAACAAAGAGGCTTCGGATCGCTCCGAAGCCTCTTTGTATTGCGCCGAAGGGGCGTTTCGCCGTCCGCGTAGGACTTAGTACATGCCGTCCATGCCGCCACCGCCGTGGTTGTGTCCGCCGCCGCCCGCTTCCTTCTTCTCCGGGATATCGGCGATCATGGCTTCGGTCGTCAGCATCAGGCCGGCGATCGAGGCCGCGTTCTGCAACGCGGTGCGGGTGACCTTCGTCGGGTCGATGACGCCCGCGGCGACCAGATCCTCATAAGCGCCGGTTCCGGCGTTGTAGCCGAAGTTCGCTTCCTTGGACTCGTGGATCTTGCCGATGACGACCGCGCCCTCTTCGCCCGCGTTTGAGACGATCATGCGAAGCGGCTCTTCAATAGCGCGACGGATGATGGTTGCGCCGATCTTCTCATCGCCTTCAAGCGACTTGATGATCTCCTCTACAGCCGAGGTGCAACGGACCAGAGCGACGCCGCCGCCCGGAACGATGCCTTCCTCGACCGCCGCGCGCGTGGCGTGCATGGCATCCTCGACGCGGGCCTTCTTCTCCTTCATCTCGGTCTCGGTGGCCGCGCCGACCTTGATGACGGCGACGCCGCCGACCAGCTTGGCGAGGCGCTCCTGCAGCTTCTCGCGGTCGTAGTCCGAGGTGGTCTTCTCGACCTGGGCACGAATCTCCTTCACCCGGCCGGAGATATCGTCGTCCTTGCCGCCGCCATCGACGATGGTGGTGTTGTCCTTGTCGATCGTGACCCGCTTGGCGGTGCCGAGGTCTTCGATCTTGACGCCCTCAAGCTTGATGCCCAGGTCTTCGGTGATCGCCTTACCGCCTGTGAGGATGGCGATGTCCTGCAGCATGGCCTTGCGGCGGTCGCCGAAGCCCGGTGCCTTCACGGCGGCAACATTCAGCGTTCCGCGCAGCTTGTTGACGACCAGAGTCGCGAGCGCCTCGCCGTCCACATCCTCGGCAATGATGATGAGGGGCTTCGCGGTGCGGGCAATCTGCTCGAGCAGCGGCAGCAGGTCCTTCATCGACGAGATCTTCTTCTCGTAGATCAGAATGTACGGGTTCTCAAGCGCCGCTTCCATGCGCTCCGCATCGGTGACGAAGTAGGGCGAGAGATAGCCGCGGTCGAACTGCATTCCCTCGACCACATCGAGCTGTGTCTCCATCGTGCGGGACTCTTCAACGGTGATGACGCCATCTTTGCCGACCTTGTTCATGGCCTCGGCGATGATGGTGCCGATCTGCGCATCGGAGTTGGCGGAGATGGTGCCGACCTGGGCGATCATGTCGCCCGAGACCGGCTTCGAGAAGGTCGAGAGCGCGCCGCCCTGGGACACACCATTCTCATCGCGCTTGCCGATGATGGCCTCCACAGCCTTGTCGATGCCCCGCTTCAGCGCCATCGGGTTCGCGCCGGCGGCAACCGTCTTGACGCCCTCGCGGTAGATCGCCTGCGCCAGCACGGTGGCGGTGGTGGTGCCGTCGCCGGCCACGTCGGAGGTCTTCGAAGCGACTTCGCGGACCATCTGCGCGCCCATGTTCTCGAGCGAATCCTTCAGCTCGATCTCCTTCGCCACGGTCACGCCGTCCTTGGTGATCGTCGGCGAACCGAACTTCTTCTCGATGACAACGTTGCGCCCTTTGGGGCCGAGGGTCACCTTGACCGCGTCGGCCAGGATGTTGACGCCGCGCAGGATCGCCTGGCGGGAATCTTCTCCATGTAGAATTTGCTTTGCCATGTTGTTGCTCCTAAATGTCTTCTGTTGCTGTACTTTGAGGTTTTGCGCCCGGAGGGCGCGTCTGCCGCACGCAGTGCTTACTTTTTGAGGATGCCGAGTACTTCTTCTTCGCGCATGATGAGGAACTCATCGCCGTCCAGCTTGATCTCGGTGCCCGAATACTTGCCGAACAGGATCAAATCGCCGGCCTTGACGTCGAGCGGGAAGACCTTGCCTTCGTCGTTCGACTTGCCCTTGCCGACCGAGATGACTTCGCCCTGCTGCGGCTTCTCTTTGGCGGAGTCCGGGATGATGATGCCGCCGCGGATGCTCTCGCCCTCTTCGGTGCGCTTGACCAGAATGCGGTCGTGGAGCGGGGTAAACGATGCTGTTGCCATTGCTTTTACGTCTCCTGTGTATACGATATGGCGAGTGGAAACTCGCGGGTTGAAACGGCGCGGCCCGTCCATGGTACGCTTCGAGCCGCTGGGCCTTGCGGGCGGCGCGCGTTTAGCACTCTCGCCCTACGATTGCTAACATAGGCCCGGGGGAGCCCGTCTGTCAACCCTTAGTTGTGAAATGTGAGTGAATCGGGCGCAAGGTTGCTTGTAGGGATGGCTATCTTCCCTGTTCTTTGAAACGGCGTAAAATGTACCCATGAAGTTTGTACGAAAACACGGTCTGGCTTTGCTGTTGTCGAGCGCGCTTACCCTCCTGGCGCACGCGCAGGAGGAGCGGCACGGTCGCAAGTACAAAGCCCCTCCCGCGACCTCGCACATTGAGGTCACGGTCGTGAAAGCCGCCAACGGCAAGCCAATCTCGAACGCGGCGGTCGTCTTCCGCTCCGTCAAGGACGGCAAGGACGAAGGCAATCTCGAAGTCAAAACCGACCCTGAAGGCAAGGCCACCATCGACGTGATCCCCACCGGCAGCGACCTCCGCGTTCAGGTGATCGCCGGCGGTTTCGCTACCTTCGGCCAGAACTATAAGGTCGAAGACGCCACGATGGAGATCCCCATAGCGATGGCGCGGCCAAAGCCGCAGGTCTCGACCTACACCGACAAAATCGACGAGCGCAAGCCGGGTGTGCAGGAGCCAGTTCGCCCTTCCGCAGCCAAGCCGCCGGTCGCCACGCCACCGGCCAACACTTCCACCCCCAGCACGCCCCCGCTTCTCTAAGTGAGCGCGCGGCCGCAACCGCTTTCGGGCAAGACTGCCCTGGTCACCGGCGCTGCCAGGCGCATCGGACGCACGATCGCGCTGACGCTGGCGGGGGCGGGCGCGAACGTCGTCATTACCTACCGCGAATCCGTCGACGAAGCCGAAGCCACGCTGCGCGAACTCGCCGCCTTCGACATCGAAGCGATGGCCGTCCGCTGCGACCTCTCGCAGCCCGAAAGCATCGCCGCGACCGTCGCCGAAGTGATCGCCGGACTCGGCCGGCTAGACCTGCTCGTCAACAACGCCGGCACCTTCGAGTCCGCCCCGCTCGAAGCCATCACCGCCGAGCAATGGGACGCGATGTTCGCCGCCAACACCCGAGGCCCGTTCCTCATGTCGCAGGCGGCCCACCCATACCTAAAAGCGTCCGGTGGGCGCATCATCAACATCGGCTCGCTTGGCGGCACCCTTCCCTGGGCGACCCACGGCCATTACTGCGCCTCGAAGGCGGCCCTGCACATGCTCTCGCAGACGATGGCCAAGGCCTGGGCACCAGAGATCAGCGTCAACTGCGTCGCGCCGGGCATGATCATCCAGGGCGAAGTAGGCGCGGCTTATGAGCAGTTCGCCGCCAAAACGCCCATGCAGCGCAACGGCACCGCGGCGGATGTCGCCGCCGCGGTCCTCTTCTTCGCCACCGGGCCCAGCTTCATCACAGGCCAGTTGCTGACGGTGGACGGTGGCCTGGGCCTCTAGCCGCTACTTCTCGCCGAGGCCGGCAAACAGTCGCCCGAACCAGCCCTTCTCTTCGCGGTCCTCGTAGAGGCCACGCGGCTCCTCTTGCGGCGGCAGCGGCTGACCCTCAAACACCGCGCGGGGATTAGTCTCGGTCAGCATCTCCGCGTACTCTTCGCCATACTTCTTGGCAACAATCGCCCGCGCCTCCCGCAATCGCGGCGGCCGCGAACCGCTGTTATGCGCGTCCGTCGCCAGAAAATGCACCCATCGCTGCGCCAGCAGGTGGTGCGCCATCCGCTCGGCCTGCTTGCCCATGCTGCCGCGCACCGAATCACCCGTCACCTGCACCAGCACGCCGCCGCGCAGCCACTCCTCCATGCGCGCCATGTCCGCCTGTAGCGTCGGGTTGCGCTCCGGGTGGGTCAGTATGGGCGTCAGTCCCGCAAGCTGCAACTCGTAGAAGATCTCCGTCAACCCGCGCGGCAGGCCGTAGTCAGGAATCTCGACCAGCAAATAACCTTTCCCGTTGATCGCATAACGCGTCGGATCGTCTTTGGCCGCCTGAATATTGTCGTAGGAGAGATGAAAGTCGCACCCCATTCCCAGCGTCAGGGCGACTTTCTCCCCAGCCAACAACCCTCGCAACTCTGTCAGCTTCGCCTCGTTCGCCGCCGGATCGTAGGTATAACGACCGTTGGCGTGCGGTGTGCAGACCACATGCGTAATGCCGTCCGCCGCAGCCAGAATCGCCATGGCGACCGAGTCCTCCATGCTCTTCGATCCGTCGTCGAGGCCCGGCAGCAAGTGGTGGTGAAGGTCGATCATTCCAACCATCAGGGTAACACCGTGAGTAAGTTCAGGCGGTTGTCAAAGCCCGAGCAAGCGACTGGAACAGCCGCAATCCATCCGCGGAACCGAGCAGCCGCTCACTGGACCGGTCCGGGTGCGGCATCATGCCCAGCACGTTCCGCCCCTCCGACAAAATACCCGCAATGTTGTCGAGCGAACCGTTGGGATTGGAAGCCGCAGTCACCTGGCCCGCCGTTGTGGCATAGCGGAACGCAATTCTGTCCTGCCCTCGCAACACCGCCAGCGTCGGCTCATCGCAAAAGTAGTTCCCTTCCATATGCCCGATCGGCATCTGGAGCACCTCGCCCCGCGCAATCCCATGGGTAAACGGCGACTCGCCCCCCTCCACCCGCAAATACACTTGCTTACAGATATACCGCTGGCTCGCGTTCCGCATCAGCGCGCCCGGCAGCAGCCCAGCTTCGCACAGAATCTGGAAGCCGTTGCAGATGCCCATCACCAACCCGCCGCCACGCGCAAACTTCGCCACCGATTGCATCACTGGCGCGAACTTGGCGATGGCACCGGTCCGAAGATAATCGCCATAAGCAAAGCCCCCGGGCACCAGGATCGTGTCGCAGCCCTCCAGGTCGTGCGATTCATGCCAAAGAAAGGTCACCGGCTCCCGCAGCAATGTCTCCACCACGTTGAACGTGTCATGGTCGCAGTTGGAACCGGGGAATACCAGAACGCCGAACTTCATGCCCATAGCGTAGCACCGGCGCACGGGCCGTGCTACACCACCGCATGCGTCGCCAGCGTGACCGTTACTGTGTCGTCCGGGGTCTTTGTTCCCTTGCCGTCCGACTGTGGGTGAAACTCAATGGTCAATGTCGTCGCATTCACGATCACCCGAAGATAACCGAAGTCCGTGGCATCGTAGCTTTCAAGCGTCAGCGTACTGTCGATCACATACGGCGTCCGGTAGTTGGACCGTATGGCGCTCAGCGGAGAGTGGCCGCCGCAGCCCGCAACAATAAACGGGATCTGTAGCTTAT
>CAXTWP010000007.1:0-1072 GCA_964247945.1 uncultured Acidobacteriaceae bacterium
CTGGCTCACGCGCCTGCATTCCTGATGAACTACCGATTCGAGCGCCGCTTTAGGTCCCGCTCCCCCGCCGGCACCCTCGCAATCGCAGGGTACATCGCCGAGCTCCTGCTTCCCGCCCCGAAGCTCATCATCCTCCGCGGCGATCTCGGAGCGGGCAAGACGACCCTCGTCAAGGGCCTCGCCGCCACCCTCGGCGCGGCCAGCCGGGAAGAAGTCACCAGCCCCACCTTCACCCTCATCCACGAGTACCAGGGCAGAACACTGCGCCTCTTCCACCTCGACCTTTACCGCCTAGAGACCGAACGCGAACTGCTGACGCTGGGGTTGGACGAGATCGCCGCCGAACCCGACGCCCTCGTCCTGATCGAGTGGGGCGACAAATTCCCCGCGCTCGCCGCCCGCTCCGACGGCGAGATCGCCATCATCCCCGGCGACGACCCCGGCCCACCGAACGACCGCCTCTTCTTCATCAGGCTACGTTAGTTCGGCCCGCACTTGCTCTTCTTTGTTGTCCTTCCCGAAGGGAATCTGCGTTGCCACTTTACCGCCGCGGACCGCATTTGCTCATAATCGCCGTCTGCAGCCGCTCCCGCAATTCCGCCGGAAACTCATAAATCTCCGTGTCTCGATAGATAGCGATCGTGTGCCGCGTCGTGTCCAGCACGACCTCGCAATGGTGGCACTCCGCAATGTGTGTTTTCACCTCGACCATCAGGTCGGCGTCGATCTGCCCGTCGAAATAATCCGTCAGCTTGCTGAGAAAATCCGTGCAGGTCATCGCGATCAGGCCCCGTTCTTCTGCCGAAAATATCGACTCAGCCGCTCGCGCAGCTGAAGCCGCGCTCGCAACAGTCTCGACTTGACCGCCGGGACGCTCAACCCAAGCGCCTCGGCCGTCTCCTCGGTCGACAGGTTTTCGATGTCCCGGAGAGTGAAAACGGTTCGAAATCCCGGAGGCAGGCCCTGAATGGTCTTGCGCAGAATCTCGCCCAGTTCGCCCTGGTTGTACAGCTGCTCGGGGTTCGGCCGCCACTCGGCGAAGTCACGCGGGATCGAGCCCTCGTCCGTCTGC
>CAXTWP010000007.1:1082-8848 GCA_964247945.1 uncultured Acidobacteriaceae bacterium
TTGAGACGGTCTTGCTCGTCTTACGCTTGCGCAGCCGCATCAGGCTCTCGTTCACCGCGATCCGCACCAGCCAGGTCGAAAACTTCGAGTTGCCCTGAAACTGCTCGAGCTTCTCATAAGCCTTTAGAAAGGCGTCCTGCGTAATGTCTTCCGCATCTTCGCGGTTCTGCGTAATGTGCTGCGCCACGCGAAAGATCTGCCGGTCGTACTGCCGGACCAACTGCTCGAACGCGGCGGTGTCGCCCTCCTTGGCGCGCGCAACCAGCGCAACATCAGGGTGGGGCTCGACGACTTCGGCGATGGGTGATTCGGTGACAGGCATAGATGCGGTTCAGGTTCGCCGCAAAACCATGCCGGCTCCTCTGCCAAGTGTAACCGCGAGGCCGCCGCGGGGCAAAGCGAACCCGGCCTAGCCTGGCTGGAGGCCGGGTCCCGGATCGGTGTACCTACCGTGGTTCGCTCCCGCCGGACCGTAATCTCCATCCTCTTGCCACGTACAGTCGTAGTGTAGGTTCTACAGTGTGAGCAGGTTTATGGGCAAAGGACGGAGTACGCTGCTGGGGCTGACGGTCGCCTGCGTCATCCTCTCGTATCCCGGCATGGCCGCCAAGAAGCCCATTCTAAAACCCGGCAAGACCGTCAAACATGCCGCTTCGAAGGCCGGGGCCTCCCGCGCCTCCAAGGGCGTGAAAGCCGGCAAGAAGACCGTGGCCGCCGGCAGTCCCGCCACCGCGCAAAGCCGCAAGCTGACCACCGCCTTTCTCGCCTCCGCGCAACTCAGGCCCATGGCCCAGCAGCTCAGCCTTACTCGCTCGGCGGCGGCCTACGGTGGTGTCCTCACCTACGCCCGGACGCATCCCGGCGATGGCGCGGCCACGGCTTACCTTGCGCTCGGCCACGCTTACGTCCTCGACCATCGCTACCCCGAGGCCGCCGGTGCCTACAAGCAGGCCGGCGCGGCCAACGACGGCCTGGCCGACTACGCCGACTATCTCGGCGCGCAGACCGATCTACAGGTCTCGCACGGCAGCAACGTGCCCACCCTGCTCGACCATTTTGCCGAGCGCCACCCGGAAAGCATCTTCATTCCCAACGTTCCCGTTCTGCTCGCCAACGCCTACATTCAGCAGGGCAATCCCCAGGCCGCGCGGCGCGTGCTGGAGCCTTTAGCCGCCACGCCGCAAGGCCAGCACACCGACCTACGCTACATCCTCGGCCGCGCCTATCAGCTTACCGGCGACACTGGCCGCGCCACGGCCATCTTCCGCGCCCTTTACGTCAACCAGCCGCTCAGCTTCGAGGCCGCTCAGGCCAGGACACAGCTGCAAACCATGGTCGTACAGCTCACCGCGGCCGAGCGCAAATCCCACGCCGACCAGCTCTACGACGCCAAGCACTACGCCGAGGCCGGCGCGGAGTACCACGACCTCCAGAAAAACGACGGCAGTCTCAGCCCCGCCGACCGCGACGCGCTCGACATCTACGCCGCCGTTTGTGACCTGAAGCTCAAGCGGCTCAACCGTAAGGAAGTCGAGAACCTGCCCGAGACCGGCGACGACAGCGCCGCCCTCAAGCTCTACCTGCTCTCGGAACTCGCCCGCAACGAGGACAACCGTCCCGCTCACGACGCCCTGGTCGAGCGAATGCTCGGGCGCTTCCCGCAGAGCCGCTGGCTCGAGGAGGCCCTCTACTCCGGCGGCAACATGTACCTCCTCAAGCACGACATGGCCAAAGCCACCGAGGACTACCTCCTGCTGGTCAGCCACTTTCCCAGCAGCACCTACGCGCCCTCCGCCCACTGGCGCGCCGCCTGGATGAGCTATCGGATGCGCAAGTACGCCGACGCCGCGCGCCTCATGGACGAGCAGATAGAGCGCTACACCGCCGGCGTCGAGGTGCCCAGCGCCCTCTACTGGCGCGGCCGCCTCCTTGAGGACGAGGAACACAACTTCGGCCAAGCGGCAAACTACTACCAGGCCCTCGCCGCCGCCTACGCGAACTTCTACTACGCCGGTCTGGCCCGCCAACGACTCTCCGTTCTTGGCACCAAACAGGCCTCGGACCCCTCCCCCGTACTCAGCGCCGTCAAACCGCCGCCGGTGCCCGAGCTGACCGGCGAGCTTCCCGAGAACGACATCCACCTCATCAAGGCCCGCCTGCTGGCCAACGCCGCGCTTAACGAGTACATCGGCCCGGAGATCATGGCCAGCCCCACCGCCGGCCAGTGGGGCGCGCTCGCCCAGGCGCAGATCTACGCCTCCTTCGGCGAGTACACCCGCTCGCTCCAGTCCATCAAACACAGCGGCATCTCCTTCTTTACCCTGCCCTTCGACAAGGTCCCAACGGAGTACTGGCGTCTGCTCTTTCCGCAGCCCTATTGGCAGGAGCTGGTCGAGGACTCCGAGCGCAACGGCCTCGATTCCTTCCTCGTCGCCTCGCTCATCCGGCAGGAGTCGGAGTTCAATGCCGGCGTCATCAGCCACGCCAACGCCTACGGTCTCATGCAGCTGCTCCCCTCCGTCGGCAAAGCCATGGCGAAGAAGCGAGGCTTGAAGGGCTTCAACCCGAATCAGCTGCTGAACCCGAACACCAACCTGCAACTCGGCACCATGAACCTGCGCCAGGTGCTCGACCGCTTCGGCGGCCAAAAGGAGTACGCGCTCGCCGCCTACAATGCCGGCGACACCCCCATCCGGCAGTGGCTCGCCACCGGTGACTATAAGGACGTTCCCGAGTTTGTCGAGTCTATCCCGTACACGGAGACGCGCGAATACGTGCAGGCCATTCTCCGCAACCGGGAGTTATATCACGCGCTGTACGCGCAGCATTGAAGGGTAAACGACTCCATCATGGCCGATAGAACGGGCACAGAACCGGAGACAAGCGTGGTGGCCGAACTCGATCTGCTGGACGACTGGATTCCCGAGCAGATGCAACCGGGCATGATGTTCCTGCTCGACCAATCCAGCGAGGTAAACCAGACCAGCAATCCCTATTGGGCCGTGCTCGCCTGCCCCAAGTGCGGCTTCCTCGGCCTCATCACGCGGCGGCAGTACGAAGGCACCGAGTCCATGATCTGCGACGCCGATCACTGCTCCGCCGAGTACTTCCTCGGCGAAACGGCCATCCGCTACCGCAAGCCCCACTAAGCCGGCGCGATGCTCTAAGATGAAGCATCGCGTCCCACCGCCCGGATGGTGAAACCGGCAGACACAGCGGACTCAAACTCGGTAAAGTCTGCACCCAAATACCATGTAAATTATTGAATTTAAAATAGCTAATGCCATAGCGGTAGGCCTGCTTTTCTTATGCACCCTTACACATTTTTCGTGTTCTTATGAGTGTGTGGAGGAGAATGAGCGTGTCGGAAAATCACACGATCCTTAATGGCAAAGTTCACATCTATAGGCGGCCCAACAGTCCTAGCTGGCAGTGCGCAAGCTATCTCGGTGGGAAGAATCGGCGCACGACCACGAAAGAAGACAGCCTCTCAAAAGCAAAGGAGTTCGCGGAAGACTGGTACTTGCAGCTCCGAGGCAAACTTCGCGACGGCGATCTGAAAAGCGGCAAAATGTTTCGCTAGGCCGCGAAATTGTACCTGCGCGAGTTTGACATCATCACGCAGGGACAGCGGAGTCGACCTATGCGCGTAGACAACACGCGCGTACAAACGGCCACCTGATACCGTTCTTCGGCAACATGGTGCTTCCCGAGATCACCGCTGGCAAGGTCAATGAGTATCGAATCCGACGGCTCGAAGAGAGCAGGGCTCTACGCGGCAAGCCACCGGCGCACAACACCATGCACCAGGAAATCGTGACTCTGCGCCAGATATTCAAGACAGCTCTGCGGCATGGATGGATCGACCATCTGCCGGACTTGTCAGAGCCGTATCGCTCGTCACCAAAGATTTCCCATCGAGCATGGTTCTCACCGGAAGAGTACAAGCAGCTTTACGAGGCGACGCGAAGGCGCGCCCTCGATCCCAAGCAGCCCCGGTTCCGTTGGGAAGCGGAGCAGCACCACGATTACGTTTTGTTCTCCGACAACACTGGCCTCCGTCCCGATGAGGCGCTGCGTCTTCAGTTTCGCGATTTCACTGTGGTTGAAGACGAGGGCAGCGGCCAAACCATCTTGGAAATCGAAGTCCGTGGAAAGCGAGGCGTTGGTTTTTGCAAGAGTACAGCGGGTGCGGTTCATCCATTCGAGAGGCTGAAAGCCCGCTTACGTCCAGACGTTGGTCCCGGCAGATCGGGCAGCCGCACCGCCTCAATAGCTAACGGCGAGTGGCACGAGCCTGGGCCGACCGATCTTCTCTTTCCGAAATGGCACCGTGATCTATTCAACGCGATTCTTGGGGAAGAGAAGCTCCGCACCGACCGCGACGGTAGGCCGCGAACTGCCTATAGCCTGCGCCACACATACATCTGCTTGCGCCTACTGGAAGGTGCCGACATCTAGCAGATTGCTAAGAACTGCCGGACGAGCGTGGAGATGATTGAGAAATACTACGCAGCCCATTTGAAGACACGGCTCGATGCTTCCGCAATCAACATCATGAGGCCGCGCCCGAAGAAAAAGGCAGTTTCAAGAAAAGGCTCTGGTCGAGTGGAACCCTTGCGCTTGGCGGAGGAAGCGTAGACCTTCGCCCTGTGCTTTATGATTGGGGCTGTGGCACACATCACGCGGGCGTGGTGAAATCGGCAGACACAGCGGACTTAAGGAAATTGAGTGCCCGTCCGGGAAACCGGCGGAGTAGAACTGCTCAAAGTCGGGGAAACCTTAAATGGCAATCCCGAGCCAAGCCCGAATGTTTTCGGGAAGGTGTAGAGACTAGACGGGCAGCACCTAATCCTCCGTCAGGAGCGATGGTGAAGGGATAGTCCAGACCACGAACTCGGCTACCGAGGCGGCGAAAGCTGAAGTGGTACGAAAATCCGCAGACCCAAACAGGTCGTGGGGGTTCAAATCCCCCCGCCCGCACCACACTCTCCTCGGTGAGCCAGGATGGAACCATCCTGGCATGTTTTTGGGCCGAGCTTTGCGGATTCATTGGGCTGGAAAAGCTGGGACCACGCCCTTCGTCGCCTTGGCCTCGACACCTACATCATCACCTACGTGCTCCAGCAAGGAGATCGCATCACGCGCCGAGCCACAATCTGGCAGAGCGCACCGGATGGGTGGCGCATTCTGTATCACCAAGGAACCGTCGTCTCAGCCGAAGAGGACGACGTGGCTCCTTCGTAGACAATTCGTTAGCGTACGATTTTTACGTTTGGTGTAGTGACCCCTAGAAGGGCTTGCGCCGACATCGAGAGCCGCGCAGAAACTAGGCGAAGCGGGCATGGAGACGCAGACGTTGCAGAAGCATCTTGCGCGTGGAGAACAGCCCGACGACGGCAAGAAGCGGCTATATGTGATCGACGAATCGAGTATGGCGAGCACCAAGCAGATGCTCACGTTCGTTGAGCGGCTAAAGGAAAATGATCGTGTTCTCTTCATTGGCGACACGCGGCAGCATGAAGCGGTCGAGGCGGGGAGGCCCTACGCGCAGTTGCAGGATGCGGGGCTTCGCACGGCGCACTTGGATGAGATCATCCGACAGAAGGACCCAGCATTGAAGGAGGTTGTCGAGCAGCTTGCGCGTGGGGAGGTTCGCCAGGCTATCGGTAGCCTCAATCTACAGGGTCGGGTGCATGAGATCAGCGACCGACAGGAACGCATCGCGGAGATTGCCCGCGAGGATGTGCGACAGCCTGATAGCACGTTGGTTGTCTCTCCCGATAACGAAAGCCGCCGCGAGATCAACGGCCACATCCATCGTGCGATGCAGGACGCGGGTCAGGTCAAGGGCGAGGAGTATCGAGTGCATGTTCTCTTTGCGCGGCAGGACATCACCGGAGCCGACCGGCAGCTCGCCCAAAATTATGAACGGTGCGATGTCATCCGATACTCAAAGGGGTCGAAACCGCTCGGCATCGATCCTAATTGCGAGAGCTATTTGCAGGTCCGGCAGGCGGCGCTGCAAGAAGAACTGCACCAGGTAGACCAGCTTGCAGCGGCGGACGATCTTCCGGATGCGATCCTCACCGATTCGGGCTTGAAGATCACGCCGCTCGACGCCACGGTGCCGCACGCGGCGCAGAACCTGATCGAGCAGGTCGCGGCATCCCTCCCCCACGTCAAGATCACCGAATTGCTTCTTGAAGTCGACAACTGGACCGGTTTTACAAAGAGATTTACTCACCTGAAACGTGGCGAAATGGCAAAGGACCGGATACCGCTCCTGACGACGATCCTCGCGATGCGATCAATCTCGGCCTTACCAAGATGACTGAATCGTGTCCGGAACGAGCTACGCGAAGCTCTCGTGGTTGCAGGCCTGGCACATACGCGATGAGACCTATGCGACGGCTCTGGCCGAGCTCGTCAACGCTCAGTTCCGGCAGCCCTTCGCCGAAACTGGGGCGATGGAACCACGTCATCTTCAGACGGGCAGCGGTTCAAGGCCGGCGGCAAAGCCGAAAGCACCGGCCACATCAATCCCAAGTACGGAGCCGAACCCGGCAAGCTCTTCTACACTCACATCTCGGATCAGTACGCGCCTTTCAGCTCCAAAGTCGTCAACGTTGGGGTACGGGATTCCACCTACGTGCTCGACGGCCTGCTGCACCATGAATCCGACCTGCGGATCGAGGAGCACTACACGGACACCGCTGGATTCACCGATCACGTCTTCGCCCTCATGCACCTGCTCGGCTTTCGCTTCGCGCCGCGCATCCGCGATCTGAGCGACACCAAGCTCTACCTTCCGAGCGGCAAGCTCAAGTACAGGCGCTGGCGCCCATGATCGGCGGAACCATCAATCTGAAAGCCATCCGCGCACACTGGAACGAGATCCTTCGCCTCGCCACCTCCATCAAGCAGGGCACCGTGACCGCCTCGCTCATGCTTCGCAAGCTGGGCAGCTACCCTCGTCAGAACGGTCTCGCTGTCCCCTTACGCGAGTTGGGCCGGATCGAACGAACCTTGTTCATCCTCTCGTGGCTGCAGAGCGTCGAGCTGCGCCGCCGCATTCACGCCGGCCTCAACAAAGGCGAAGCTCGCAACGCCCTGGCTAGGGCCGTCTTTCTCTGCCGACTCGGAGAGATCAGAGACCGCAGCTTCGAGCAGCAACGCTACCAAGCAAGCGGCCTTACTCTCGTAACGGCCGCAATCGCACTCTGGAACACCGTTTATATAGAGCGAGCAGTCCACGCCTCAGAGCTCAAAGGCAAACCGGTCGATCCCGCGCTCCTCAAGTATCTCTCCCCGCTGGGATGGGAACACATCAACCCCGCCGGCGACTACCAATGGAAGGGCTCCAGGCTCGCACAGGGCAGATTCAGGCCCCTGCGCACCCCGAGCTATTCCTAACGTGCTCTTGGCGGAAGGCGAAACCAGTTAGGACGCCCACCTTGAGCTGACGCATGACAGCACGTCGGAAGTCGACTCCTCAAGTGAAGATGCGGATACCGGACGCGGTCCGCACAAGGCGACAGACGCTCGACCACAAGGCTGAAACGGATGAAGCCATTCCAACACGCGGCACCGCAAGACTGGTCTAGTTCCCTCAGCATTGGACGTTTACCAATCCTTGAGTAGACTCAAAGTTGTACGCCAGCCGCGCCGACTCCAAGACCGGAGCAACGCGGCTAGGGGCAATGCATGCGAGAACAAACGGAGCGTTTCGTTTTACTAGCCTACTCGTATACGATTTTCTGCGC
>CAXTWP010000007.1:8858-11618 GCA_964247945.1 uncultured Acidobacteriaceae bacterium
CGCCTTCTTTGATTTCCGGGTGGGAGATCGTCAGAGATCGTTAATGGAAAGCCTGCTTTGATCGGCATTCATTCGATAGAAGCGGCGACCATGCTTCTCCGGTCCTAAGCCAAAGATGAACAGAAGAGCGACAATCACGATGACCTCGAACAGAGTCAGAGCCCCGGGATAGCCGAAGCGATTGCGCAGGAAGTACTCAAAGGAAACAGCCGGGGATGCGATGAAGACACCGAGTTGATAGACGAAGCCGGGGAACAGGCTGCGGACTGCATCCGGGGAGAGTTCGTTCAGGTGGGCTGGTATGACTCCAAATGCACCCTGGACGCCGGTCTGCATGAGGAAGGAGCCGATGACCAGCGTCAGCATAGAGCCTCCGAAGGCCCATGCCGGAATCGCCAGAAGTGCGAGCAGCAGGGCCGCCATAATGGCGTAGCGTCTCCCAATGCTTTCAGAATAATGGCCGAAGAGAACCGCTCCTAGGATGGCTCCCACGTTGTAAATGATCGGGATGCCGTAGAGAGGCTTCATGCCGAAGATCAAAGCGTGCGCGATAACGGGTAGCGTCTTGAGGAAGTCGGGGTAGAGGTCCTGGGTGCCATGCGAGAGGCAAGACATGAACATCATCACCAGCAGCAGGTAAGAGAAGCTTCCCATGTGCTGGAAGAGAGTTTTGAAAATGCTCACGATGGAGCCCATGCGATGTTGCTTCCACGACTCGGACTCTGGGGACAGGTAGGTGAAGACAAGGATAAGTGCCGTCACCGATAGGCCAACAACGAACATGGCCCGCCATCCGAGGTGCGGCATGATCGTGAGCATCCCTACCGAGGCCAGCAGATAGCCGAATGGGTATCCGCCCTGCATCATTCCGGAGAGTACGCCACGCAGTTTGCGTGGAGCGTTCTCCATAGCAAAGGAGGCACCAATGCCCCAGTAGCCTCCCATGCCAATGCCGTATAACGCTCGCATGACGATAAAGAAAATATAGTTCGGGGCGAATCCACTTAGAACGGTAATGAGGGAGAAGTAAACGACACAGGCCATCAGAGGCTTTTTACGGCCGTAGCGGTCAGCAAGCGCTCCGAAGAGGACGGCGCCCACAGGACGCATGGCGAGAGTGATCGAGATCGTCCAAACGATGGCTTTCTTGTCTACGTGGAAGTTTCCAGCGAGCGCGTCGAAGAGAAACACAACGACGAAGAAGTCGAAGGCATCGAGCACCCAACCCAGGATGCTTGACCCAACTGCATACTGCCATCCCGGAGCGTTCGCTTCGTCCTGCAGGTTTGAAGAATCTTGTTCAAGATGCATGCAACGCTCCGGTCGCCAGCAGGCCTGGATGATGCCGCGAATATGCGGGCTAGGGTCTTAGAAACAACCGGGAGAAGTTGAACGCACTGTGCTGCGGCACCTGCGGCGATTGGGTTCGCGATGTTGGGTTGGCTAGAAGATCAGCTTGACGCCTAGTTGGATCTGTCGCGATGTCGTGGACGTCTGGTTGAGAGCCGTGGGCAGGTTGCTTCCGTCGTAGTCATACACAGAGTTGTTCTGGCCGAAGGTATTGAGGAAGCCAGGAGGCAGGAAGTTGGTGTGATTAAGGATATTGAAGAATTCGGCACGGAGCTGGATGCTGAATGCCTCCGAGATCATTGGTACCGCTGTGTTCTTGAAGAGAGACATGTCGAGTTCGGTGAGCTTGGGACCGTAGAACCGGTTGCGGCCTGAGTTGCCGAGGACGTTGGAGCATAACTGCGTTCCTCCGGGAGCGGCAGGACCGGTGTAGTTCGCAAAGGAAGCAGGAGCGCAGCCGTAGGGGTTAGAGGCGCTGGCGACGCCGATCGACGTAGGAGCGGTCGGAGGCGTGAAGCAGTTGCGGTTAAGGTAGTTGATCCCGCCGTGAATCGGATTGCAATTGGGCAGCAGGGTAGCAAGATCCATTGAAAAATCACCGTTGAAGCCTGTGCCGAGCGGGTCGTTCCCGCCGCCGACGGTGACGGAGAACGGGGCGCCGGTCTCGGCGGTCAGGATGCCGCCCAGTTCCCAGCCATTCGTGACAACGTTGGCGAGGGCGTTGTCGAACTTCGGCGCCGGGATATCCCAGATGAGGTTTCCGGAGGCGACGGAGCGAATGTCGAAGTCGCAGGATCCCACGCGGTACTGCTTATTGAGCAGGAGGGGAACGGCAATCGAATTCAGAAATGTGTCGCCGGTGACGGGAGCGGAGCTAAGGTCCGCGCAGTGGCTGTAGGTGTAGGAAAGCTGTCCCTGCACACCGCTGGTAAAGGACTTACGGAGTTGCGACTGCAGCCCCTCGTAGCTGCTTGCGCCATCAAAGAGCACGGGACGGATGCCTGCACCACCGCCCCAGTTAGGATCGATGCGGGTTCCGGTCTGATTGTTGGCACAGGTATTCGAACCGACCAGACCGGTGGGGTTGCAGGGAAAGACGAGGCCCGTACCGGCCACTGAGACTGGTTGTACCAGGTTGATGTCGTCCGCGGCGGCGGAGAGGTGCAACGAACGCGATCCCACATACGCTACGATCGCGGTAAAGCCACGGCCAAGGTCCTGTTGGATGTTCAAACTCCAGTTATAAACTGCGGCACGCTTGGGATCCTGCTGGATGTAACGGTTGCGGATACTTTGGCGGTTGAAATTGACATTGGGATCGAGAATGCCGGTCCCGAGAGTGGCATTCGCGTCAGCGCCGATAATCTGAAATGGAGCGGTTGCAGCGGTGTTGAGACCAAACTCATAGGG
>CAXTWP010000007.1:11628-25013 GCA_964247945.1 uncultured Acidobacteriaceae bacterium
GTAAAACGTCGAACATGCCTGTTGCTCCTCGCAGGGCAGTCTTGCCCGTCCCGAAGACGTCATAGGCAAATCCCAGCCGCGGCTCGAAGTCCTTCGTGGTCGGGTTGTTGCCGAAAGGGCTGTTGGTGCCTACAGGGCCGCAGGCCGTGGGACTGGAGAGACAATTCTGGAGCGTCGTGATCTCCTGAAATCCAGCCGAGGCCACGGTGTAGCCATTGACCGTATAACCGGGAACCGAATTGGCGTCGACAGGCTTGGTGGTCGCTTCATAGCGCAGCCCGAGGTTGACCACGAGGCGCTTGCTCACTGACCAGTCATCCTGAAAGTAGCCGGCGAAGAGACTCTCCCGAAGCTTAACCTCGGTAGAACCGCCAGGTGCCAGCGCGTTGAGTTGGTGGGGCGCGTTCGCGAGAAAGGCCGCCAATGTGTAGCCGTTCATTCGCCCATTGGGGCTGAGTTGCTCAAGAACGTTGTAACGCATGCGCTCGAAGCCGAAGCCGGCCTTCATGGAGTGTCTTCCCTTCGTGAGGAAGGCATCGTCGTAGACCTGGATGGAAGTATAGACGTGATTGAATTTATTGAAGCCATTCAGGCCATAGGCTGTCGTTAAACCCGTGACGGGAATCTCTGGCGGGGCAGCTGCACCCGGTGCGATGGCAAGCACCGGATTCGTCGCGACCGCGTCTCCCGAAACAGGAGAGTTGATAAGGCCCGTGATATGACTGACGCCTCCACGAATCGTGTTGACGAGAGCGGGCGTGAAGATATGGGTCTCTTCCAGTGAGGCGAGCTGGCGGCGCGAGAAAACTTGATGAACTGCATTGTTCAGCGGGTCGGCCTGACTCTGCGGGCCTGAGTCGAAGAAGTAGGTGCCGTCGACCGAGTCGTTGCTGTTGATCTTCTCATCAGCCCGGGTGATCACATAGTTTTCCTGTGCTCTGGTCGGGGTGTTGATGTCGAAGCTCTGGATGCCGATGCCGCCGGAATTCGTGTCGGTCGCGCCCGCGGGAGCAACGGGCCACAGAGCAAGGTACGGCTGGATTGCGGGGACTGCGGCGGCACGGGCCTCGGCGTTCGGAACAAAGATGGGACCGGAGGCCGATTGACTCTGCCGAATCCCTTCATAATCCGCGAAGATGAACATCTTGTCCTTGATAACGGGAGCGCCAGCGGAAACGCCAAATTGTATTCGGCGGAAGGGTGGAATCGCAGGCCCGTCAAAGTAATTTCTCGCGTCAAAGATGCTGTCACGATCGAAAAAGTAAGCGGTACCATGGACGCGGTTGGTGCCTGACTTGGTAATGGCATTGATGACGGCTCCCGAGGTCCGGCCATACTCTGCCGTGTAGCTGGCGGTCAGAACGGAGAACTGGTCGATGGCATCGACGCCGAGGTTGACGCCGGTTGCGCCTCCTGGAGCCGCGTTGGTGTAATCGTTGATCACCATGCCGTTTACCCGATACGTGTTTTCGTTCGGCCGGTGCCCGCCGTCTGAGAGTTGATTTCCGAAGCCCCGGTTTCCTTTGTTAGCCGAAAATCCAGTGGTGGACTGATTCGGAACAGACACCACCCCCGGTTCAAGAGCGGCCAACTGCGTCCAGTCTCGACCATTCAGGGGGAGTTCGCGGACCGTCTTGCCATTGACGGTCGCGCTGAGTGCGGAGGACGATAGGTCGACGGAAGGCGCCACGTCCTGAACCACAACGGTTTCGCTCACCTGCCCCACAGCCAGCGATGGATTATAGGTTTGCTCGGCACCTACAGTTAAGGTGATGCCTTTCTGCAAAAGCGAAGCATACCCTCCCGACTCCGTCTTCACTTCATAACTTCCAGGCAACAGGTTCGGGGCGGAGTAGAAGCCGTCATCATTCGAAGTGACAACGCGCGCTGCCCCGGTTCCAACGTTACGGATCGTGACCTTGGCTTTCGGCACTACCGCACCAGAGACGTCGGAGACTACGCCGGAAAGTGTCGCGCCCGCTACTTGCGCCGCGACCTGTCGGATAAGTGAGGCGCTGCCCAGCATCAGGATGATGGCGATTGCCAAGGTAGACGATACGATGGACTCGAAACTGAACCGGCGCGCTGCACTCATAGATACTCCCTCAATTTAATGGCGGCATTCTGCTGCACGTCGGCGCCTTGCTGGATCAGGCAAACTCAACAGCTGGATGTCACTATGAAAGGCAATCGGATCCTACGTCTCGACCGGCGAACTCTTCAATACCGAACAAGTCAGCAAGGTGTTATCTGTAGGTAACTTGCTTTCTCTTTTCAATTGAGCAGTTTACGCAGCGAAGTCACGAAAAATGGCATCTTGGCCCGCAGGATAATTCCGCTTTGACGAATGCAGAGTGGCGTGGTTATAATTCCCCTCGGTTTCAAACTAGTTCCAGTTAGGGTCGCCAGCTATGGAGTCACCTTCGACGCAGACTCTTTCGAAGATTTTGCGCTTTGGCCTTTTCGAAGTCGACATGGACGCCAACGAGCTGCGCCGTAAGGGACTGCGCCTGAAACTACAGGACCAGCCGCTCAACCTGCTCAAAGTTCTCCTTGAGCATCCCGGCATCCTGATAACACGCGACGAGTTGCGTCAACGTTTGTGGAAGCCAGATATATTCGTTGATTTCGACCACAGCCTGAATACTGCGATGATGCGGCTTCGAGAGGTGCTTGGGGACTCCTCCGATAATCCCAGGTTTATCGAGACAATCCCCCGCAAAGGCTACCGTTTCATTGCGCCCCTTCAGGAGGTTGAGAGAGGGGGGCCAGCAGAGCTCATCAAGCATGGTCCGTCTCATTCCAAGAGTCCGTCTCATTCCCGTGCTGCGGCAGGGCCTGAGATCGCCGCGCCAATCGGCAAGCGGGATCAATTAGTCCGCGATTCCAATCCTAGGTTCTGGTTTCTTCTCGTCCGCCAGCTCTCGTCGATCCATGCCGTTGTGATCGGTGCCATCGCGGTTCTTCTGGTCATAGGAATGATCGTCGCGTTGGTGCAGTATCGCGCAACATCACGCTTCCGCACTTCCGAGGCGAGCCAGATCAAGTCCATCGTGGTTTTGCCGATGGAAAACCTCTCCGGGGATGCTGCGCAGGACTACTTTGCGGATGGCATGACAGACGAGTTGATTGCAAGCCTCGCCAAAGTCAGTTCGCTTCGGGTGATCTCGCGAACTACAGCGATGGAATACAAGGGCACGCACGAATCGCTGGAGAAGATTGCAAACGACCTACATGCCGATGCCGTGGTCGAAGGAACAGTCCTGAGGTCCGGCGATCGGGTACGCATCACGGCCGAACTGGTGCAGGTCTCAACCGACCGCCACCTGTGGGCTGAAACCTATGAGAGCCCCCTGGGCGATGTTCTCGCACTGCAGAACCGGGTTGCTTCGGCTATTGTGAGCCAGATCCGCATCAAGTTGACCTCACAGGACAAAGAGCATCTGGCAGCTAGCCAGGTGGTCAACTCAGACGCGTTCGAGGATTATCTCAAGGGCCGATATTACTGGGGTAAACGCTCTGAAGACGGTCTTGGCAAAGCGATCCAGTACTTCCAGGCAGCTACAGAGAAAGATCCGAACTATGCGCTGGCGTATGCGGGGTTAGCGGACTGCTACGGCATCCTTGGTGCGGCCATTGTGGGAACCATCCCGACCAGCGAGGTGGCTCCGAAGGCAGAGGCTGCCGCAATCAAGGCAGTCGAATTGGATCCAATGCTGGCGGAGACGCAGACTGCCCTGGCTACGGTTCAGTTTAATTACGACTGGAACTGGGCCGCCGCCGAAACGGGCTTTCGGCGCGCCATACAAGTCAACCCAAGCTATGCGACCGCCCACCAACGTTATTCGCTGTACCTGATTGCCATGGGCCGGACGGAGGAGAGTCTAGCTGAGATGAATCGCGCTAGGTCTCTGGATCCCCTTTCCTTGAGCATGAACGTGAGCCTGGGTTGGCGCCTGTACATGGCCCGGCGATACGACGAAGCGATCGCGCAACTCCTCGACACCATCGAGATGGATCCAACCTACCTGCTGGCTCACATTGTTCTAGGGCAATGCTATGAGCAGAAGCGCAACTTTCCGAAGGCGATCGCTGAATTGAGAAAGGCCGCCTCTCTAGCCCCGGATAGCCCTCCTGTCGTCGCCGCGCTCGCCCATGCGTATGCCATCGGCGGAAGTCCTCCGGAGGCCCTGCGGCTGATGGGAGTACTAAAGGCCGAAGCTGCGCATCGCTACGTTTCGCCCTACTACATGGCACTTATTTGCACAGGACTGGGTGATCGGGAACAGGCCCTGAATTGGCTTGAAATTGCCTATGACGATCGATCGAACAACATGATCTTTCTTGGGGCCGCACCTGAATTCGACAGCCTGCGGCCGAGCGCACGCTTTCAAGGCCTGCTGCAGAAGATCGGCCTCGCTGTCACTGGCGTGTGATGAAGAAAGTGCGAGGACAAGTCTGAGGCCAGGGGTGATGTGTCCCTCTAGATCCGGTGCAGAGCACCGTCGCCTTTTCTTCAGGTCGGCACTGCTCCCGATGGAAGCCACAGACGCAGCAAGGCCGCCTCCGAAGAGACGGCCTGCGTCGCGGTGTTAGGGATGGCCGAACCCGATCACAGGTGATTTTGCTACTGCCGTTTCTGCCAACGTGCGGATGCTCGCTAGCTCAGACCTTGCAGACTCGCTCTCCGCCCCCAGCGCGCCCGTTCACACTCTTTGTGAAAGTGCTGACGTCTCGGAAGACGTGAAAGTCACAGGATCGACATACATCCGAGCGACTTTTGACAGCACAGGATATGACACACTCGTTGCCACAAGCGGACGAGAGGCCGCGTCCTTGCTTGAAGAGGCAGAACCAGACCTCGTCCTCTGTGATTGGAAGATGCCAGGGATCGGCGGCGAGCAATCCATAAAGCGCTGAACGCAGAAGGAAGACGCACCGCGACGCCTGTGATCATCATGACGGCGCACGGCACAGGTCCCACTGCCACGCAAGCGATGCAACTGGGCGCCTACGACTTCATCACCAAGCCTAGACCACGATCAAGCTTTGGCGACTGTTGCCAGAGCACTAAAGCATATGGAACTTCAGAGAGAGGTCGACAAACTCCGGGACCAATGGTTTCGCGATGAGGCGCTCTCCAGCATCCGTAAAGAAAAAGTGGAAGCGCAAGGTGGAGCACCCAGGTTGATTGGAAGCTCACCAGCTTGGATCAAAGTCTTCAAAAGCATCGGAAAGGTGGCCAGCACCGAAGCGGGCGAGCCGTTATTGGGCGAGTCGGGCACCGGCAAAGAGGTCGTGGCCCGTGCGATTTATGAGAACAGCGGGCGCAAAGGGCGGCCGTTTGGCGTAGTCAACTACTCGGCCCTGCCACCAGACCCGCACCAGTCGGAGTTGTTCGGTCCCGAGCGCGGCGCGTTTACAGTACCATCGGTCTCGGGAAGGGCACGTTTGAAGCCGCCGATGGAGGATCGATCTTCCTTGACGAAATCGGAGAGATACCGCTCGCCCTGCAGCCGAAGCTCCTTCGCGTGACTGGGGGGCACGCAACCCAAAGCAGGATGCTGAAAGAGTGCAGCATCATTTCCTAGCAATAATCCTGGCCGACAATGCTGTTGCTTAGCGCGGCTTACACGTTGTTGGCTGAAGACCTGGTGACACAGTCACTTTTCAATCACGACTACTTGAAGCTGCACATGCACCTGTGCAGCTGAGCCTCAAAATTGAGGCGTGTGTCGGTGTCTTGAGCATCCGGCTGCCGGAGCGAGAAAGTGGCTCATGCGGAAACTCGTACCTCGACAACGAACATTATCGCGCTCCATTTCTAACGAGGGCTGCATACGTTTGCACGTCTCTGCATGCAGCTGCATGTCCTGTCGCCTACTTTCGCCTTTCGTATAGCCCCCGTTGCACGATGAAACACCGCGAAGCCCGGGAAGAAGCAGAGGGGTTGAGCTCGGAACAGCAGACCAAAACGAGATTCCTCTCCACCCTCGTGATCTCCGCCGCGATCATCGCTGCCGTGCGACTGGTCCGCGAGGAGAACATCGAGACGCCGACACCCAGGCTCCTGAATCCGCAACAATCCGGTAGACGCGTGTCTCATGTCTGAGTCTGGCTGCCGGCGGCACGCTGGCTTATGGCGTTCATGCAATCACTCAGAAGCCGCTGTTTGGCAGCCGGCTATGGATGCGCGTCAGCAACATGGTGTTTCTCGCCGCAGCAGGTTGGCTCATCTGGCTAGCGGCAGAGTGCCTCAACGGCTTCGAGACGACCACCTGAGAGAGCCCTATGCGCAAGCTTATGAAGCTAAATTCCAGGAGCAACGGAACAGAAAACTCGCTTGAGGTCTGCTATGGGCTAGGCTGCGTGCCTTCCGAACGAAACTTTGGCATAGAGACAAGTAGCCGATCATCCTACCCGGACGCGTCTTGTCGACTAGGCCGTCAGGGAGCGTTTCCAGAGCAGTCCGCTCCAGAATACGGAAACCACGTAGAAGGCGAATGCAACGGCCACGACCCAGAACCTCGTCCTTGCCGCTCCGATTCCAGCCAATCCACCGAATAGAACCTGTGCTACTCCGAAACGTGGATCTCCTCCGACGAAACGCTATCTGCGCTGGTTCGCCCGCTGCATCAGCGACGGGTATCGTCCGACTGCGATAGCGACCAAGCCAAATGCAACGCCTGTTCGTAGACTTAGGAGTGAAACCATGACGGCGAGCGGGATCAGGAGAGTCATGTCCTGCGTGACGAGCAGCTTCCAACCTGCTATCGGTAGGAGACGATAGCGCAGCAACGCTCGCCCTTCATCCAGGCGGATCATGCGTTGCGCAATCGTGCTCATTGCAATACCCACGAATAACGACAGCATAGGAAATGTCTCGGGCTCTGGTGCCCGCCCGAACAGCCGATATAACGTTCCGCTAACAGCGACGAGCAGCGCGACCCAGAAGTCAAGGGTTCCCTGCAGCTCCCGCCACATTGCTTGCGCGATTCCGCCAACCTTCAAGTGCGTTCTTGAGATGTTGAGGCTTGCATGTATTTCGTCTCTGAAGGGGAGACGGCGAACGGCGTAAACCGTCGTATGGAAGATGAGTCCCAGTAGAACAAAAAAGAAACTTGCGGCTAAGCCCATCCAGAACAGGTAGCCAAAAACAACACTATGAATAATGGATTCAACACAAAACTTACGGAGCTGAGCAAGAGTCGTTCTCTACCTGTCAGTGGCCATGTAGCCACCCGCTCTGGAGGCAATCGATGCTGCGTATCCACTGAAAAGGTAACCAGCAGAGGCGCAAGCAGGACAATCTGAAAGAAGAACGTACTCCAGAATGCTTCTTTCGGTTGCCCGTTTTCCAAACCCGCGGACATAATAAAGAGGATGCAGAACAGGAAGTTGTTGAAACGCACGGAAGAAACGCTGCCTAATTCCTTCAACATCAATTTTATCAACAGGGACATAAGGGCTAGGATCTGAGCCAAACCGGCACCTCCGGCTGGGCCTTACCAGCAATGCTGAAGGACACCGCCTCAACTCCTGCTTCTGTGGGGGACGGGTTGAAATCTCATTCAACTCGACCTTCATAAAGAATGACGACGCGGGTGGCTAACTTCTGCACGACCGACAGGATGTTAGAGGTGAGCAGGATCGTAACGCCATTGCGGGAGAGCTGGCTAAACAGCATTTGAATGGCAGCGGAAGATGCGGGATCGATACCCTCAGACGGCTCATCCAGCAGTACAACCCTCGGCTTGTGCAGGAGGGCCATGGCCAAGGTGGTCATCTTCCGCATGCCGAACGAGCAATTGCGTGCAACGGTGTGGCGTCCTTGTGTAAGATCGAGCAGCCCTAGCAGATCCGCTGCTCGAGCTGCTGTTTCGCTCATCGTGAGTCGATAAATTGGTCCAACTGCCATCAGGTTCTCGATGACCGTCAAAGACTCCAACAGCCCGAGCCCCTCGGGGAGTACACCCAGATTCCGCTGAATCCTGACTCCATGATCCCGGAGACCCAGTCCGTCGATGAACACGGAACCACTGTCTGGCTCCTCTAATCCAGAGAGCAGGCGCAGCAGCGTGGACTTGCCAGCGCCGTTGGCCCCTAAGAGGGCACAAATGCCAGGTTCTACAACGAGGCCTCTGCCTCGAAGAACGGGTTTAGAGGCATAGTTCTTCGTCGCAGCTCTACAGTCAATCACTCTGTTGTTCCCCACTCATGGCCCTGTGTTCACTCGGCTCTCAACGCTTCCATCGGCTCTGTCTTCCCTGCGCGTATCGCCGGCCTGAGGATAGCCACCAGCAGGGGCGCCAGCAGAACCAGCAGGGATGCAAGGTAAAGCCGCAGATCGTCCGGTTGCACCCCGTACAACTGACTGCGTAACAGCCTGTTTGCCGCCAGCGAGACCACAGTACCGGCCGCCAGGCCTATCGCTGCCGGGACCATCGCCCGCCGCACGAAAAGTCGTGTAATGTCACCCCGCTTCGCTCCTAGCGCCATCTGGACGCCAATCTCCTGCGTGCGCTGCGCAGCAAGATACGAGACGAGTCCATAAATTCCATACAGGCCAGCAGCAATGCGGCCCCGGCAAATGACGCAACTACCGCTGCGTTCAGGCGTGGTTGCGCTACAGCGTCGCCTAGTAGCTGATCCATCGTCCCGATCTCACCTACTGACTGCTGCGGGTCTGACTGGCGTACCTGCTCGCGGATCGACTGTGCCAGTTGTTCCGGCGGCACCTTCGTCCGCACCAGAAAGTAGCGATGCCAGCCGCCATTGGTGTTTGCAGGCCAGTACACAACCGGTCCAGGCTCCGCCGCGATCGCTCCTGATACCCCTCGCACATCGGCAACCACCCCCACGATCTCGTGCGCTTGGCCGTCCAGGAGCAGGTGATGTCCGGTTGGATTTCCCTTAGGCAGAAACTCCCGCACGAAGGCCTCGTTCACCAGTACTGGTGGCACTGGCGAGACCTGGTCCGCTGCGGCAAATGCTCTCCCTGCCAGCAGTGGCGTCCCGATTGCCGCCAGCAGATTCCCGGCGATATTCCGGATTTCCGCGCTGATTGCCGGCTCATTGGCGACTCGCGGCAGCCAGTCCGCGTCGAAGCTGCCGCGAACATGAAAGTCGGTCACCGGCGGCGAACTGATCTGTCCCGCAGCCTCTACTCCAGGAAGATTTTCAAATCGTTGTTGCACGTCGTTGTAGAAATTGCGTACCGCTTCCGGCCTCGTGTTCCACGGCAACAAAACCCGAACCGTCAGCAGGTGTTCCGGCTCAAATCCCAGTGGCTGCTTCATCAAGTTCCACAGCGACTCTGCCAGCAGCGACGCATCCACCAGCAGCACAAGAGAAAGACCTACCTGCACCCCCACCAGGACGCTGCGCAACCAATTGCCCGATGATCCTCCGAGGCATGTCACCCTGTTTGAGCGCCGAATGCAGCTGCACCTTCCGTGTCTCCAGCACCGGAACCACTCCGAACACGATTCCAGTTGCCACCGAGATCAGCAGAGCGACCCCAATAACAATCCCGTCCATGTGGATCGTGCCCGGCTGCCCCAGAGTTCCCGGCAGGCTGGTAGCGGCGATGCGAGTCAGCACGAATGCCAGGAGGATTCCCGTAACGCCGCCTGCCAACGCAAGGAGCACACTCTCCACAAAAAACTGAAAAGCCACGCGCCGTCCCGAGGCACCCAAGCCCGCCGCAGCGCGACCCCGCGCTGCCGAGTTGTCGCCCGAGACAAAAGCAAGTTGGCCACATTGATGCAAGCGATCAGAAGCAGCAGCGCCGACGCGATCAGCAAGACCACCAGTACCGACTGTACCTGACCGTACCGGGCCTCCCGCAGCGTCTCGCTCGTGAACCGCCACGCCCCGTCGCTCGACGGATACTCCCTCCTGAGTTGCTCCCCAATCCGATCCAGATCGGCCTGAGCCTCATCCAGGGTCACGCCCAACCGCAACTCCCAAATACATTGTTGGTCCGCTCTCCGTCGCCCCGATCATTGCCCCAGTTATTCGGAGTACTGCGTCGCGTGCCAGAGGTCCACGCCCCCCGGTGCAGAAAAACCCTTGCGGCATCACGCCCACAATCGTCGCCGTCTGCTGCTCCAGCTTCACCTGTTCTCCGATTACGTTCGGATCGCCTCCGAAAAGCCGCTGCCATCCGGAATAGCTCAACACCACGGTTCGCGGGACATGGGCACGTCGTCTCTCGCATTGAATACCCCGCCCTAGCATCGGCGCTGTGCCGAAGACATTCCAGAATCCTGCATTTGCTCCCGCTCCCTTGACATAGATAGGCAGCTTCTTTCCCGCAATGAGGGTGCTCTCGTCGAAGTAAAAGATTGCCAGACTGGAGAAGCTCCGGTTTCGCGCTTCAATGTCATAGAATCGCGGACCCGTCATCAGCCCCCCAGCAGACTGCCCGGCAATCCTTGTGTAGTGAATTGCGACAACTCTCTCCGACTGTGGATAAGGCAAGCTCCTGAGCAGCGGCGAATACACCACGGTGAACATCGTTGTCGCCGCCGCAATCCCCAGTGCCATAGTCAACAATACGACGAGCGTGAACCCCGGCGAACGCCTCATCTGCCGCAGCGAAAAACGCGTATCCTGCACCAGACATTCCAGCAAGGGCAATCCCTCCTCGGCGTGGTATTGCTCTCGGATCGCCTCCGTGGGGCCAAGCTTCATCTGCGCCCGCCGCCGCGCCTCTTCCTCGCTCATTCCGGCCTGTATATTGGCTTCCGCCTCCCGCGCCACGTGATCTTCCAACTCTTCACGCAGCCTCTGATCGCCGCGCCGGCCAGTGACAAGATTGCCAGATGGATCAGGAATCGATTGAGAGTCTTCACGCCAGATCCTCGGCTTTCACTTCAAAGAACCGTGCGATGATCGCCGCGGTTTGCTCCCAATCGCGCTTCTCGGCTTCGAGGAGCTTATGCCCCGCACGCGTCAGACGATAAAAGCGGGCGCGCCGATTGTTCTCAGAAGTTCCTCAGTCCGAATCAACCGCGCACTCCTGTTCCAGCCTCAGCAGTACCGGGTAGAGTGCCCTGGTTAACGAAGAGCTTGTCGCCGCTGATCTGCTCGATCCGCCGGGCAATGCCGTAACCGTGCTGGGGGCCGAGCACGTCAAGCGTTTTCAGCACCATTAGGGCCAGCGTCCCCGATTGCACGTCCTTCTTGGTTTTAATGAACATTTGCCGATACCACATTTCACATTTTGGCTACCAACAGGAGAATGGCACATTCCCATTGGGAAGACAACAGAAGTTGACTTAAGGCCGATTCGCGCATCCAGCGCGTCGGCGATTCGCGCGCGTCGCAAGCATACGATTTTTACGTTTGGTGTGGTGACCCCAAGACGCGAACGGCCAAGGACTTAGGGTACTGGAGCATCAGTGGTCAGAGTACGGCTTTTTGCCAGCTTCTTGCGCCCCAGCCACCGAGCCGGAATCGCCTGCATTTCTTCAAAAAGCATCACATTCGTAGCCGGGGCTGACGGTTCTCCGAAGTTGAGGGCCACCTGTTCATGGCCTTTCGGGTGTTGCTCTCGCCACAGCACCCGCAGGAACTCGGGCCAATCGTCCTGCACGAATCGCGTCCGCGTGACCTTCGCGTGACACGGCAGACAAAGGGTGAGAATCTTTCACCCGGATCGCTATTCCCTAGTTCCCTGTGATGAACCGCCACCGAGCGCTTGCCGCGCTTGATGGTCGAGCATCCAGGTACGCGACAGCGGTAGTCGTCGCGCTTCAACACGTCCTCACGGTGGCCGCCGAAGTAGGCTTCATCCTGCCGCTTGAGCGTGTAGCATATTTGGCATAATCCCTTCACGAGAAGTTTGGAGCGCCCACAAGGGCCGTGCATCACAATCTGCTTCGACGGCCTCATGGCATCACCCCGACCGCATCCAATGCCCGCAGATCTTTGGCCAGCTTCGCTTCGATAGCGGCGATCTGCACATTCGCTTCGCGCTCCCACTCTTCGATAACCTTCGCTGTCTCGCGCCTTACCTTAGGGATCTCCATGACTTCCCGAAGGGCGTCGTCGTCGAGTGATCTACCTGGCTTAAGGATTTTAGGTTCGACTGCAACCTCGCTCTTCCCTGGTGATAAGCGCACCACAACACCGGCATCCGCCAATGCCTCGTTCAACAGGTTGCACCATTGGGTCCTGAGCTGAAAAGGACGGCTCCGGTGGTTCCAGGAGTGAACTTTCTTGGCACCATTCCGTTTGAAGAAGCGCTCACGAGGAAGCGCCCTTGTTGCCTCCGTTACACTCCGCACGCAGAACATCACATGCGGGTGATACTGCTTTTTGCCTGGGTTCAGAAGCGAATGAACCGCCATTGTGTATGGGAACGCATCGCCAAGAAGCTCGCCCACTGCTCTTTTGGCTAAAGCCTCGTTCTCAGTCAGGCTCAGTTCATAAGGAAGAGCGGTCTGAAGCTCGGTGAATACTCTGGCATTCACACGTTCCTGTTCGTCCGCTGCACACCAAAAGTCGCGGGCGCTACCCGCGGCGAAAGACGGCAGGTTGCCCGACTCCACGTATTCAACTTTCCCACGTGAAAAGTGCGGCAGCTCCGCTCCGAGGTAGTCGAACCTCTTCATAGCCGACATACCGCCTTCGGGTCCATGCAGTCTCAAATTCAGAATCGCCATCTGTCTCCCCAGCCGGCCGTAGTCAGGCGACTTAGCGCTTACTGTAGCGGTGCAGCGTCATCCTCGATATCTTGAACTCCCGCGCGAGCTCCGAGGGTGTTTCCCCGGCAGCTAATCTCCCCAGGAGTGAAGCTACGATAGCCGCGTTCAGCATTGCCGGCCTGCCTTTATACACGCCCCGTCTCTTCGCCAGCGCAATTCCCTCTCTCTCTGCCGCTCGCGGATCAATTGCCGCTCAAACTCGGCAATCGCTCCCATCACGCTCAGCAGCAGATTCGCCATCGGCGAATCCTCTCCGGTGAAGATCAGATTCTCTTTGATGAACTCCACCCTGACCCCGCGCTCGGTCATTCCAAATACGAACTTGCGCAGGTCATCGAGGTTGCGCCCCAGCCGGTCCATGGAGTGACACACAACGGTGCCTCCGTCTCGGATGAACCCAAGCTCGACTCCGGCGAGCTGCCGGTTTTCCCGCTGATCAAGCGTACTCACGCGGATTTAGCCCACCCATTGCCCTTTTGGGGGCCGGGCGGTCTTCTTTGTAACAGTAGGTTCCTTGACCTTGGGCATTACCTGTATCATAAGGTAGTTTTCCACCCTTGATACGGTGTTTCCCGAAAGTTCGTGACAGTATCGTTTGGGTATACCCTAGGCGATATCCACATATAGCTCAAGTCTGAGCCAAGCGCAGGCGAGTGCTGTGCAGGCGCG
>CAXTWP010000008.1:0-5039 GCA_964247945.1 uncultured Acidobacteriaceae bacterium
AGAGGAACTCCCGGAGGAGATTGTCGGCCATAGAACCACCGAGGGCGATTCCGGCGTTGCGAAAGGTGAGGCCCAGGCCGCGATCGTCGCCCTGGTGGTAAGCATTAGAAAGGCCGCCCGCGGTAAGGATGCCGAGCACGCGGGAGTAGTTCGGTTCCGTCTTGCCGGTGTCGCTGCGGGTGACGACGGCGCGGGTGATGGCGTACCAGGCGCGTTCAGTCTTGGTGCCGGAGCCGCGATAGAAGTAGCGCGGGTCCTGGTTGAAGAGGGAGGGATAGATGGCGCTCGAAAACATACGGTTGGCGACTTCGTCGGCGTAGTCGGCCCAGTAGCGTTTGGCGTAGCCTTTTGCTCCCTGACCATAAGCGGGAAAGGTGTCTCTGGCCTGCTCAATGCCGGCGGCGACGCCGGTGGCGACAAAGACGACGGGATCGTCGATGGAGTGCAAGGCGAGGTCGAACTTCTGCTTGTTGGAGAGAGGCGCGGCGTCCCAGATGTAACTGCTGTAGAAGTTGGGGAAGATGCCGAAGGCGCGCTGGTGTTCTTCTTCCTTGATCTGCTCTTGCGCAATCTCAACCTGAGTGACGGTAACCTGGACGTCGACGTTGGCGGAAGCGATCGGCAGGCCGAAGTGGGGGAGTTCGTGGCGCTCGGCCGGGTGCAGGACGATCTCGTTCGAGACAAAGGTGCTAAGGCCCGGGGCGACGATGGTCACTTCGTAGCGACCGGGCGGCAGATTGGGAAAGAGAAAGCGCCCTTCATTGTCCGAGGTCAGAACGCGGTCCGGAGGATGGGTTCCCGGCGGCTCTTTAGAGATGAGAGTAACGGTGGCGTTGGGAACCGCGCCGTCGTTGATGTCGAGAACGGTGCCGGCGATGCTGGCGGAGCCTTCGGTCCCGGAGGATAGACTGGCGGACTGAAGCTGGGTGCGTCCGGAAGGTCGGCGCGTTGTTGCGAACTCAAAACAGTCGAAATGCCGCAGACAAACCAGCAGAGCAAAAGGATACGCGGGGCATGGAGGCCGGAAGAGCGCGATTCAACGATGCTCATGGTACGAGCATACCTGTCCCGGATGAAGCGGCGATGACCGGACCGCTGTTTGTTGCGGGCGAGCTTCTCAATCGGGCGAGCCGGCCACGGCGCTGTTCGGAAGTACATCGTAGAGCGGATGGGACGGCTTTACCTCCGGCCCCTCGTCGGCCACCGAGATGGCCAAAATGCGTATGTTCTCATTGCGGGGCAATTTGATGCTCTTCGCCGCTGGAGGCAGGTCGAGAGCATACCCAAACAGGTAGGAGTAGGCATAGTCGACATTCTTTCCCGCGGCGTCATGGTGGTGGCTGGCGTACCAGGCCAGATTTGCGCGCTTGATAAAGCCCGGGGTCAACCCGGTCGTCTCGCCGTACTTGTCATGGGCAAGGTCGGGCGAACTCCACCGCCGATCATCCCATTGACCGATAAAGCCGCCCCAATCCTGAACATTGAGCTCGGTCTTTACACCGCCAGTCTCGAAGACTGCCTTCTGGTCGCCGTTCGCCGCTGCCGCGAGTACATAGACCCGGGTGTAGTGACCCGCCGGAAGATTGATCGTCTGGCCCTTCGCCGCGATCGCATTGGGCGCGCCGGACTTTGCCGGAGCCAGTTGAAAGCCGACATCGTTGAAGAGAATGTGCGAAGGCAGCATCTCCGCCGGCAACGCATCGCCTTTTCCATCGAAGCCGGCGGCTGTGCGGTCTCCGTCGCCGCTTGCAGTTGCAAGGGTGTAGGTCAGGGCCACGGGAGTGGACCTTACCCGAGCGGCGCTCGTGGAGGGAGCTGTCAGTCGTACGGCAAAGGTGCGAGGCTGGTACCCGCCAAAAGAAGTGACCAGCGCCCCGTCGGTCAGAGTCGCTGATCCGACCGGCTGCTCCTGCCCATTCATTTCACGCGCGCTTGCAATCGGAGCCGCAAAGGAGACCTTGACGTTGGTTTGCGGTCTGCCGTCGAGTTCCACCAGCCGCACCATCACTTCATCGCTGAGCTCGGCCTTCTTGAGCGCCAGAACCCGCACCCGCGGATTGTCCACCTTTAACAGCGAGAAGCCGCGGCCCAGGCTTCCTTCATGCTTCAACGTCGTAAAGGCGAACAGCGGCGCGTTCAGCCTCTGGGCCTGCCAATCTGTTTGTGAGCTCCGCCAGTCGGCGGAGTGCCCCGCAAAGCCGTACACAAACTCATGATGTCCTATATCTTGCGTTGCCTGGTCCGGATAGCCGCCTGCAACTCCGGGCGTGCGCAGCAGCGTCAGCCGCAAGGTGTGGTCGTTCGGCTTGTCCGATCCGTTTTTGCTGTCGGTCAGCACGGTCGCGCCATAGCTGCCGCTCATATCGGTCAGGTCAATCCATTGATGCGACGGCACTTCGAACTTCTTCGGCTGGGCCGTGGGTCGCTCGATGGTGCCGATATCCCAGTTGTAGGTCGCCATGACATTACTTGCGCTGAGAGGAAAGCTCGCCTTGAGGTTCGACTCGCGCGTCTTCCAGTCGATCACGTTTCCAAACTCCACCCGCTTACCGCCGTCGCCCGCGGAAAGACTGATCGTCTGCACAAAATGGGATCCCGCCGTTTCTCTTGTAACTTGAACGCTTACGCGCGCCGGTCCTTCCTCAACCACCCGAATCTGCGCCGGACCCGACACGTAGTCCTGGGGTGCCGCCTCCTCCTGCTCCCAATCCATGTACCACGCCGGCCATTGCGCGGGATTGTCGTAAGAGATCGCCAGGCGAGCGGGAGCCGAGAGCAGTTCCCGGCCGTTCTCCTTGTCGAAGATGCTTGCAACATCGCCATCCTGATTGATTTGCACGCGATAGAACGCGTTCTCCAGGCCATCTTTCGCAACACGCAGAGACGATGGAGAGGCCATTGAAGTGTCGGCGGGCTGTACATCGTAGACGGCATATCCGACGGACGGGACACTGCCCACGAAGACGATCTTGCCGCCGGAGATCTGACCCGGAACATCCTTTCCATCCGGACCGGTCACCCGCACTGCTTTCGGCATACCACCGGGAAACTTGACAGTGGCTTCGACAACATCTTCGCGCGCGATATTCAGCGGGTTGAACAGAACCACCGGGATCCCCCGGGTCTGGGTGTTCAGTGCTCCGGCGACGCCTTCAACCGCGTTATTCAACACACCCGCAAACTGATTCAATGCGATGACATCGTCGTTCCAGGCAAATTCATACGACCTTGGAGTCGCGGTTCCCGCCGCAAGATCATGGAAATGCGCGCCCATCGTCAGCGTCCAGGCATCGTTCAGCCGGTGCAGCGGGTAGGTACGGGCGCCCAGCCACTCAGCGGCAATTGAGGACTTCTCCGCGGCATCCGCCAGCAGCTCCTGATGCCGAATCCATCGCTTCTGGTAAGCCTGCGACGTCAGCGATCCCGCGGAGTGGTTCGTCAACTCCATCTCGCCTGTGTAGCGCGGAAGGCTAGCCGCTTGCGCCGGTGTGATGTTGAGAAACATCTGGTCGGCGGTTGCGGAGATCACATGCACCGGACCGTCCCCCACCTTCACCTCGGACGATTCTGGCTGGACCAGTCCCCGCGGCGCGTCTTCCGGCGGAAGGCTCACGCTGCCCTTCGTGACGATCGCTTCCAGTCGCTTGATTGAGTCTTCTCGCGGAGCGCCTCCCGTATCGCCCGTGCCGTAGTAGTGATAGTCCGTAAACAGCCCGCTGACCTTGCCGTTCTGCTCCACACGCGCGGCCCAATCCCCTTGATACCGCTGAAGTCCGCTTTCCTTTTGTGCTTGAGCTAGCGCCCCTTGCTCCCGGCGCAGGCGGCCGAGTTCCTGCGCTTCATTTCGGTCGACCGGCTGCCCCGCCTGTCTCGCCTGCTGCTGCCGCGCCCGTATATCGGCGATTTTCTTTTCCAGGTCCACCAACACCGGATTGGCGGGCGCAGGCGAGAGCGGAGCACTCAGGTCGCTGTCGATGTTTCCGTTGTAGCTTCCGGGATTCAGGCCCGCAAGTACACTCTCCCCATCCGGTCCGACCCAAACGCCCACGTTGAACGGCGTGCCTTCAGGGGTTCTCTCAAGCGACTGCAAACCACCGCCATCCGCGGAGGAACCCCACACCAGTTTCTGCGTGGAAAACCCTTTAACCCCGGAGTGCGCCAGAATGCTGGGCAGCGAAGCAGGAAACCCGAAACAGTCCGGCAACATGTATTCGGCGCTCGCTTTGCCGAATTCGTTGCGAAACCAGTTATTTCCATACAATATCTGCCGAATAATAGCCTCGGCGCTTGGCGCATTGACGTCCCCTTCTTCCATCGAAGAACCCGCCGGAAACCATCGTCCTCCATCTACATACTTCTTTACTTGTGCGAAATCGGCCGGAAAATACTCCTTCATCAGGCGATAACGGTTTGCCCCGCTGAAGTTGAAGGTATAGTGCGGATATCTTTCGATATATTTAAAATTGTCCTGCATGGTCTTACGTAAATATTCATCGATGACCTGCGGATACTCCCAGCGCCATTCCGTGTCCAGATGAGCATAGCCTACGACATACAGGGTGGGCTGTTTGCCGAGGTCCAGCTTCTCGGTCGTCTGCGCATGCCCGACGTCCGTCAAGGTAAAGGCGAGCGCTAAACCTGTATGCAACATCTTCATCTTCGGAAGCGTTTTCATTCAAATCTCCAGCTTGGTATTGATAGAACGGAGAGCTGCCCGTACAAATCTCTCGCACACCTTCGACGATAGAGGAACGCGCAGTATCAGCAAGCGGCAACCTGATCTTCCCCGGCATGTTCCCCACCTTGCGAGATTGTTGCGCACTGTGACATCGATGTCAACCAGCCCTCAAAGCCTGGAGCGGAACACGGGTTTGCCCGTCGTCACACGGCGTTATCGCGTTGTTCGCTGCTATATCCCGGCCTTTACGCCGGGGCGGACCGCCGCGATCCCACTCGAAGCCGGCCGAAATCCCAATATTGCCGGACTCATGGCAAACTGCGACACGGTGCGGAAGATCGTTGTTGATTGAGACTCGCGG
>CAXTWP010000008.1:5049-23676 GCA_964247945.1 uncultured Acidobacteriaceae bacterium
GGATGAGAGGATGAGATACAAATCGATGGAATCCAGAGAAGCTACCGAACAATGGAATTGACGAGAAGAGTCTTTGTATCCCGGCTAAGCAAACTCCTCACAACTTCCGGAGCGTTGTCGCTGCTGCCGAATCCGCTGCGCGCGCAATCGAACGGCCCGACCGAATCAAGGCGGCCGCTTCCCGCTGATCGCAACTTCCGCAGTGACGCGGTGGAACGCTACATCAGCTCCATCTGCCGGATCATCCGCGATCCAATGTTGGCCGCGCTCTTTGCAAATTGCTTCCCCAATACTCTGGATACAACCGTCCAGCCCGGCACCTTCCAGGGCAACCCGGACACGGTCGTCATCACCGGCGACATCGCCGCGATGTGGCTGCGCGACTCATCCGCTCAGGTATGGCCATACCTTCCTTTGGCGTTGAACGACCGCCCTCTACGCGATCTTCTTGAAGGCGTGATCCGCCGGCAAGTTCGTTGCCTGCTCGTTGATCCGTATGCGAACTGCTTTATGGCCGACCTCAACGCGCCTCCGTTGGCGGGCAGCCGCAAGGATGAGACCGTGATGAAACAAGGTGTCGGAGAACGAAAATATGAGTTGGACTCCTTGTGTTATCCCATCCGTCTTGCCCATGGTTACTGGAAAAACACCGGCGATATAGCTCCTTTTGACGCGGCATGGAAGCTTGCGATGCAGACCATCCTGAAAACAATGCGGGCTGAGCAACGCAAGGACGGTCAAAGTCCCTACCGCTTCCAACGCGCCGCCCTCAACCCCACCGACTCGCTCGTTAACGCAACAGGGAATCCGCTTAGGCCCATCGGTCTGATCGCTTCCGCCTTCCGTCCATCAGACGACGCCTGCATCCTGCCGTTTCTGGTGCCGGCCAATCTTTTCGCGGTTGCGTCTCTCCGCCGGCTAGCAACCATGGCGAACACGATTCTTCATGATGCTTCCCTGGCGAATGACGCGTTCAATCTCGCCGGTGAAGTCGAAGCGGCGTTGCGGCAACACGCGATCATGCCCACGTCCGCGGGTACGATCTGGGCCTATGAGATCGATGGGTACGGTGGTTCGATTCTTATGGACGACGCCAATGCTCCAAGCCTCTTGAGCTTGCCGTATCTGGACAGTTCCCCTGATCCCGCCCTTTATGCCCGCACCCGGAGATTTGTCTGGAGTGAGCAGAATCCCTGGTTTTTTCGAGGAAGCGCCGGTGAAGGAATCGGCGGCCCGCACATCGGCCGCGACAGTATCTGGCCCATGTCGCAGATCCTGTATGCACTCACAAGCGATTCCGCCACGGAGATCAAGACGATGATCCAGATGGTGAAACGTTCCGCGGCCGCCACCGGGTTTATGCATGAATCCTACAATCGCAACGACAGCGCGCTCTTCACCAGAGCGTGGTTCGCGTGGGCCAATACATTATTTGGAGAACTGGTCGCGAAGACCGCGCGGCATGATCCCGCCCTTTTACGATAGCTGCGCACCCTGCTTCCGCTACAGAGGCAGCTATGCGACAGTCCGCGCTCAATGCCCCATTGGCTTGGGCTTAGACGATTTCACGGTGACAGTCGCCGACATATCGCTGCTGCCGTTCGGGCCGATCGCGACGAT
Source organism: uncultured Acidobacteriaceae bacterium (assembly GCA_964247945.1). Lineage (GTDB taxonomy): Bacteria > Acidobacteriota > Terriglobia > Terriglobales > Acidobacteriaceae > Edaphobacter. The sequence continues at coordinate 6,670 of CAXTWP010000008.1, forward strand.
CTTATAGGACGCCGACTCACCCCGTTGTGGCGCGGGTTCGGTAAACTTAGGGGTCGTCAGTCCCATGGCTACCATCTTCTCCGTGGGCTCCAGCGTGCTGCTCCGAACCACCCGATACATCCGTGCTCCAGAGACGCGATCCCAGCTAAGTGTCAAATCTCCTTGCAGAACAGAGGCCTTCGCGCCTGTCGGTGAAGACAGCTTTACCCCACCGTCTATCGGCAACAACCCGTAGACGCACAGTTGACCGGAACCCACGTTCTCCGAACCGAAACTCGCTAAATACACCCTTCCATTGGCGATGGTCGGTGGGGCCATCTTCGCGTATTCGCCGCAATCGTCGCGCGATGGTACCTGCAGCGAGTTCCACAACTCGTGACGAATATCGTCCGCGTCATAAGCGTGGAGCACTCCTGGGCGCGACTCGTGCCACGAGTCCCCCGTCGCATGGATCGCCGCCCACAAGATGCCGTCCCGGTCGCCATTCGCGGAAAGCGACAACATCGCCCCAGGGTGTCCTTCATTCGGTATATCCCGCACCATCAGCGGCGTCTCGCTGAGTTTTTGGTCTCTAAAGGTGTAGACCTTCGCCTTGTCCCTCTGCCCCCACACATACAGCAGGTCACCAACCTTTGCGCTGTGCCAGAAAACGAGACTATGCAGGTGAGAAGCCGTTGCCTGAAAGTGCTGGGTGGCGTGCTCATCTCCCAGGTGCCCTAACTTCCGTGTGTCCAGTGTATAGAGCACACCTTGTTTGCCTCCCCCAACCACCAGGTGGGTACCGGGAATCAGTGTCGCACCCGAAGAATCGAGGTCCGCATCGCCCTTGTCCAGCGCAAAGTGGTTGGTCGGTGTAAACCAGTCGAGCAGTTTCAGCCGCGGCGAAAGCTTCATAAAGCTTTCGCTGAAGTTACTTATCCCATCCCAGCTGCCGTTCCCGGTTACTACATAGACGTTTCCTTGCTCATCCGCCGCCGGCCCCTGACCGGACTGCCAGATGCTCGCCTCCGACCCGGTCGGTGAAGTATTTAGCACACTCTCTTGAGCCAGCGTCTTCGCGTCGTAGGCCATCAGAAACCCGTGGTAGGGCTCCTTATCGCAATGGGAAGCATACCCTACGTACACCATGCCGTTGGCCAGCATTAGTGCCGGTCGCTGGTTTTCCATAAGCGCGTTGAACCCTTCAGCCGCGATCACGACCGGGCTCTCCGGCACGTCCGCGCCGGTGGCCAGGTCCAGCGCGTGCAGTCTTTGCGTAAATCCAGTCCGTGGACCAGTCTGTGCATCGGTTCGGGTCAACGAGACGACATAAAGTACGCCGCCGGCCTTGTCGATTACGGGCGTACCGACGATCCCCATCTGACCGTTCATGTCCAAACAGCCAAATTCGGTGCTATGTACATTCGCCGGCGTTCCGAAGTTTACGTGCCATACCGGCTGCGATGCTTCGCTGTCATTCGCGTCAAACGCGTATACGCTGTTGTTTACCGTCGTGACATAGACAAGATCGCGGGTACCCCCACCTACCTGGACGTCCGTCACCACCAGCGGTTGCGTGTACAACTGATCATCCAGAACACGCTTGTACACCATTCCAAACCGAGCCTTGTTCACGTTGGCCGGCGTTAGAAGCATCTCCCGCGGGTTTACGCCCGTTCTCGCGTTGTCGTTATGTTGGGTCAGCACATCGACTTGTGCATGCGAGGAGACGCAGATTAAAAGGAACGGACAGAGAAAAGCTGTCACGGCAGCAAATAGCAAAGCAGGCCGCGCCTGGGATCTTGGGTCGAAATTCAAGGACATGCAACAATCTCCGCTGACTGGCATCCATCCAACCGCATTAGAATATCGCATCTCTGACAACGTTGTTCCAAACTCCAGACGCGCAATGGAAAGAAGCACGAAGGACATGCGCCGCATACAAACAACAGGATACTAAGCCTGCAAGGTGCATCCGCAAGACTCGCGAAGTGTTAAGGTCGTGGGAAGTATCACGGAGCGCGATGGTCCGCCCTTGCCATTCAAGCGCTCGAAGAGCAAGGTTGCAGCTTCGCGGCCGAGCATCTCGGCGGGTTGGGCAACAACCGAAAGGCTGGGCGTCAACATATCCGCCAGATCAAAATCATCGAAGGAGACCATGGAAATGTCTCGTCCGGCAGTTTTCCCCAACGTACGCAGGCCCTGTAAGGTAAGTACGGTGCAAACCCAGTTCAACGTAAAGATGGCGTCAGCGCCCTCAACACCAAGAACCTGTTCCTTGAGCCATGCTGCGGTCAGCATCCTTTCGTGCTCCACCAGACACACTCTGGACTCAAGAGAAGTCGCCTTGATTGCCGCCCGGTAACCGGCTACCCGCTCCTGACAGGTATAGAGATAAGGCCGGGCCCCAATAGCGACGATCCTTCGGCAGCCATGACTCGCTAAATGCTCCGTCGCTTCCCGTGCGCTGCGACGATTCGTCACGGTAACGGAATCGAGATTGGCGCGCCGCAGCAATTGATCGAAGGTAACGACGTGAACGCCGCTGGGAACGATGTCGCTGAAAGAATCCTTCCGGCTATCCGCCGGCGCAACGATCAGACCGTCGATTTGCCGGCCCACCAGGCTCACGATCTCCGATCGCTCCAGGTCCACGTCCCCTCCGGAACTGGCGAGAATAACGACGTGCCCGTTTGCCCGCGCCACCTCCTGAACAGCATGGACCGCATTGGCCGTGAAAGGGTCGGAGAGATTCGGCACGATCATTCCGATAGCCGCTGATTTTTGTGCCTTGAGTCCGCGAGCCAGTTCATTGGGCCGATAGCCGAGACGTTCCATCACGGCTCGTACCCTTATGGCTTTTTCCTCGCTGACATTCTTGAAATTGTTCAGGACCCGGGACGCTGTCTTCAAAGAAACATTCGCTTCGCGAGCAACGTCGACCAGCGTGGGTACTTGACTTTTTTTTATAGCCATCTCTCAGTCAATCTATGCGTTAACTTTCGCAAAGTCTATCGTCCTCGGTACCGCTTACAACAGCGAAAGACCCAAGCGCACCCCCTGTTGTCTCGGGGTACCAAAGCCAGATCACAACGACTTGCACCGCCATCATGAGAGCGAAAACATAGAAAATCCCCACTGCCGAAGCGTGTTGCACAAGCGGAAAGACGGAAACCAGCATGGCATTGCAAATCCAATGTACCGACGACCCATAGCCTTGACCCAGGCCCCTCAGTCCCGGCGGAAACAATTCACTGAGGTACACCCAGACTACGGTTCCTTGTGAAAATGCGAAGAACGCGTTATACGCCACGAAGATGGAGAGATACGACAAAGGAGCGAGGCGATGGGGAATCGTGATACCCAGCGTAAGCAGGCAAACGGCCATCCCTGCAGAGCCTATATACAAAAGGGGTTTGCGCCCCAATCTGTCCACCAACGCCATGCCCGCCAGAGTGGTCACCAGACTGAGACACGAGATCAAAACGGTAAACGTGTGCCCTAAGGAGAAGCTCACTCCCGCGCTGGCCAGAATCTCCAGCATGTACAACAAGAGAATGTTAACGCCGGAGAGCTGATTGAACACCGCAACGCTCGTTGCCACCAGAAGCAGACGCGTGTTTCTGCGACGGAAAAGCCTTTGCTGAAGACCACGTTTTTGATGAACAATGCCGACGGATACTCCGGCTTTAACCCGCGGCAGAAATCGTACTGAGAGAAGTAGAGCTGACGCGGGCAACGCTCCCAATCCGAGCGACCACTTCCATGCGGTACCGGATGCCGCAAAATGCGCGAACACTGCGCCCATCGAGAATGCCGCAATCACGCCGATCCCCACCTCAACCTGAAACAGACCGACAATCCGGCCCCGCATCTTGGCTGGAGCTAGTTCAGAGAGATAAAGTGGACACCCAACCGTGTATCCCCCAATGGCTATCCCGCACAAAAATCGCATCGCAACAACAAACATCCAGTCCAAAGGAAGCGGAAGTGCGATGGCAATGGCGGCGGGCGCATAGAGCAAGGAACACAGGGCAATCAGCGCTCGCCGATTGAGCTTATCCGCCCATCGCCCCGCAAGGATGGAACCGCATACGGTGCCCCAAAGGGATGACGAGATCGTCACCCCAAAGACACAGGGTGAAAGGTTGAAGTACCCCCGAAGACTCTCCGTCGCGGTGGAAAGCGCGCCAAGGTCGTAACCGAAAACAAATCCCCCCAGCGAGCCGACATAGACTGCCGTAAGTAGGCGTTTCATCCAATGTGCCTCAAGGTACAGTCATGCCGAGATCAAAACTTCTTCTAAATACGGACTGCCCATCCATGCCGCGAAACAGCGATCAACCTAAACATCGAAGGGGGATACACCCTCGGGACCGCACCAGTCGTACGTCTTATCCATACGATGCGGGTAGGAGAACCGCCATTCCAGCGGCGTCGTTCCTCGGGTCGGGTGCAGCGGAGATCCTTCTCCGCCCACTGACGCAAGTTCCATGGCATCCTTCATCGCGGTTTTTACCTCCGGTGTAACGGCAGTCGGTTCCGGAGACAGAAAGAACGAAGTGCCGCTTCTTGCCACGACATCCATCCACTGGCTCGTCTCTCGCCAACCGACATCGGGTGTAATGGCAACGCAGTCAGGGTCAATATGCGAGAACGTGCGATGCTGCGCAATGCGATGCGCCAGGCCATTCACGCCGAAACGCCTCGTTCGCTTCCAATCACGTCCGCTCGTATCATCCGCGATCCGCTGCGACTCGAAGATGCCGGCGGCCAGGTGGCCGACTGTATTGCACCCCAGAATGGTAGTAGTTTCGCCCGCCGCGGAACGAATCGCTTGATACAGGTCCCATAAGATTTCTGCGTTGGTACGCGATCGGTCATGGAAACGCCAGCCCGGTCCCGTCGTCTCCCCGCTCATCGCCGACCCCCATCGGCCCAGCAGCTCATACGTGGTGAAGTCGTGCTTGATGAATTCATAGCCCCACTCAATAGCCGTCCGCACTGTCTTCAGAGCCTCTTCGAGCGCTTCGGGATGGGTCGGGTCGAACGCCAGATTACTATGAGGCGCTCCCTTGCCGAAACGGGCATCCGGCAGCAGCCAGGACGGCGGCGCTGTGCGTTCCGCGCGAAGAGGTCGAATCCATAGACCGGGCCTTAGCTGCCGGCTTCGAATCTGCGCCGGCATATTCGGAAATCGGGCCGGGTCCTGCCAGCCGTCGTCGATCACCACCAGAGGGCGTACGCTGCCCGCCGGCGCAACGGAAGCCACCAGGTCCGCATCCCGCAGGATGCCGGCGGCAGTGTTCCTGCCGTAAGCATAGTTCCAGTCATTGACCCCAAAGATTGCTTCCTTGGGCAAGCGGGGATGGGGAGACAGCCTCCTGCAGAACTCTTGTCCAGCCCGCCCAATGGTCTCGCCCTTTACCCCCATGCGAATCACGACTGTGCAGGCATGCAGCTCCCTGCTTCCCAATTGCGTAGATTCCCCGCCGTTGCGTAGATCGATCGACAGCGTGATTCCTTCGCTATCGCGCTGCCAGAAGCAAAATGCGGAGGGTTGCGTCTTGACACCATATCCGTTCACGCGTTCCCCGTCGAAGGTCAGGAAGTACCACGGCATCACCCGTTCGGGAACGGTTCCGCGCCACTCGAGATCGCCGTAGCTTCTCTCCCACGCGTCGCCGATCGCGAGCAGCGCTTCGCTCTCCCGGCCATCCCAGCGAAGATGAAGATAGGTCAGCTCCCCGCCTTCGTTCGTCACACAAACCGGCAGCTCGCGCCCGCGCCCTGCCTGTATCGGCTCCGCCGCGACTCGAACACCCGGACATGTCCACGCCGAGGCGGAGTAGTGCATCTTCAGTACGTCCTTCACCGCAAATCGAGCATGGACACGATCGGGAGAACGCAACAGATCGAGACCCTGGCTCTTCGCGCCCGCGTCGGAGACGGCTTGTACACTCGCCGCGGCTGGCGGTATCGCCGGTACAGCCGTCGCCGCGGCCACTGCCGTCTTCAGAAAATCTCTGCGGTTGGGCATCGTCCTTCCAGTGCAGGGCCAGGCCACACGCATGCCGCCCAGCGGGATCTCAGTCGACCGTTACTTCGTAAGCCGCAGCAGCAGCGACGAGTAGCGCTTCAGCACAAACTTGGACTCGTCCGAGATAGGCCCAAGATCCTTGCCCGCCCACAGGTCCCTCGCCTTCCACCCGGAACCTGCACCGGCTTCCTTGAGGTGCAGGTTGATGCCCCGCAGGTAAGAATCGTCGTCACTGAAGTTGATGATGTTCAGCGCAACGGCACCGCCGGCAAGGGGCCGCGACCATATCTCGATAGGGCCCTCGGAGTAGATGCGCTCCGCCTGATGGCCGAGAGCGTCCTGATCGACCGCGAGAACCTCGCGATTGGTAAGGATGGCCGCCACCTCCGGCGTCAGCTGGCTCAGATTGTTTCCCGCCAGCAGAGGCGCGGCCAGCATCGCCCAGAGGCCCATGTGGATGCGGTCTTGATCGAGCGACAGCTTGCCGTTGCCGACCTCGAGCATGTCGGGATCGTTCCAGTGTCCCGGCCCGGCGTACTTTGCCAGCCCCGCCTGCTCCCGGCCGATCAGGCTCATGCGGTCGAAACTGGCTTGTATATCGCCGGTGGTGCGCCAAAGGTTCGCGCCTACTTCCGGACCCCACTGCCAGACCGAATCCCATCCATATTGGCAGAGGCTGTAGACCATCGGCCTCCCTGTCTTGAGGATGGCCTGGTGCATCGTCTCATACGCGGCCCGCATCATCTGGTCCTGCTTGGCCTTGTCGCCGGGCGCTTGCTCCGTCATGATGCTGCGAAAGCCGCAGAGATCGTATTTCAGATAATCGATGCCCCAGGACGCATAAAGATCGGCATCCTGCTGCTCATGACCGTAGCTGCCTTCGTAGCCCGCGCAGGTCTTCGGTCCGGGCGAGCTATAGATGCCCAGCTTCAACCCCTTGCCGTGCACATAATCGGCGAGCGCCTTCATGTCGGGAAACTTTTCGTTGGTATGCAATACGCCGGCTTCGTCGCGCTTGCCCTCCCACGTGTCATCGATGTTGACGTAGATGTAGCCGGCGTCGCGCATGCCGGACGAGACCATCAGATCCGCTGCCTGGCGAATGTCTTTGTCGGTGACCTTGCCCGCGAACCAGTTCCAGGAGTTCCAGCCCATCGGAGGGGTGGCTGCCAGCTTCATCTGCGCGGTGCCGGACGTGACAAACGAGAGCATAGCAAGCAACGCGAACAATCTGACGCGCACGGAAGACTTCCAGACAGGTTTGAACATCGTGGCCATGGTACATCCGAATCGCGCTTCGCACCAACCTACCGAAGTTCAGGTTTCAACTGAAGCAGCAGCGACCCGTGCGGTGCCAGATCCGTAGCCACGCCGGTCTGCTTTCCCCGGCTCGTCCTCGCCCAAAGATCGCGCGTGTTGTAGCTGCCGTCCATCAAACCGTAGTGCGAGAAAGGACTTCGAATGCCCGCCGCACGGTCGCCCAGGTTGAAGAGCGCGAGATACTGTCCGCCGCGGTTGTCCTTGGCTGTCCAGGCAACAAGGTCGCCCTCCTGACTGACGAACCGTTGGTCGCGGCCTTGCTGATCGAGCGCGATGACCTCGGAATTGGTGAGCAGAGCCGTGGTGAAGTCGTCCAGCTGCGTGAGGTTGCCGCCCATAAAGAGCGGCGAGCGTGCAATGGCCCAAAGCGTGAGCAGCGTACGCTGTTCTTCGTGGCTCAGCCGCGTGAGGCGCGGTGCGCCGTAGCCGGGAACAGGGGTCAGTTGTCCGAGAGGCAGCATATCGGCGTCCGGCCAGCTGCCCGGCGCAACGTACTTCGACCAGCCCGCAACCACCGCAAATTGGCCCTTCACGGTCTGCGGAAAATGCGTCGGGTCCGTCGCCGGGCGCGACCACACGTCCCAAACATCGTCCGAGATACGCCAGAGCTGTGCATAGCTGGCCACTTCGGCGGCATTCCCCGGCGACGTGGGGCCAGGGGAGAGACTCAGGACGATCGGCCGGCCGGATTTGACGATGGCGCGGTGAATCATCGCAATCTCAGCCGCTTTGTAGGGATGCGAAGCGATGCAGTCGACCTTCAGATAATCCACACCCCACGAAGCGTACTGACGAAGCAGTCCGTCGTACCATGCCTGTCCAGCCGCGTTATCGTTGACGCCGTAGTTGTCCGGGTTCCAGGGACAGAGATCGGTCTGATCGGCTGCTTCGGCGGCGTGGAAGGAAGTCTGCTCGATGAGCGTATTCGCCGCCACGGTCTGTTTCGGAATGCCGCGGATGATATGTATGCCGAACAGCAGGCCGCCGGCATGCACTATGTCGCCGATATACCTGAGACCTACTCCGTCGGCGGCTGAAGGAAATCGATTCATTGCAGGGGCGTACTGGCCGGCTGCATTGATCGTATAGCGCAGAGTCTCCGGCTCGGCGGCCGATGCAGGGTTCTGGAGATACCAGCCTTCGTCGATGACGGCATAGCGCCAGCCCGACGGCTTCAGCTTGCGCGCCAGCACATCCACGTTCGCCAGGAACTGTGACTCGGTGATGCTCAGGCCATAGGAATCCCAGCTGTTCCAGCCCATCGGCGGGGTTGTCGCAAGCGACGTCTGCTGTGCGCGGCCAACAGCAACACACAGCAGAAGCGCAACAGCCGCAGCACGAAGCATACGCACCACCATACAGCGGCTGCACGGCTTCGTCTATGGTCTCCATCGATTTGCTTGCCGCTCGCCGCAAGCACGGGAACCTACTGCGTGGTTTCGGTCGCCTTTTTCGATGCCGAATCGAGATCGCGTCTCGAACGGAGATTGACGGAGAGCAGGTTGCGCACCTTCCCCGGCGAAAGATTCGTATGGTTTCGATGCGCGCCTTGAAGCAGTACCGGCTGCTGTAGCGTGACAATCACCACCGTGGACGAGGTCTCGCCGGAACAGGCATAGCTGTGAATCGTGTTCGCGTCAAAATACACGGCGTCCCCGGCCTCCAGGTGGTACTTAACCTCCCCGTGCTGTATATCCAGTGCTCCGGTAAGGATGTAAAGGAACTCGCAGCCAACGTGCTGATGAGCGCGGGTGCCGCTCTGCTTACCTGGAAGGAATTCGGCAAAATAGGGGTCAAGCTGCCGGTCGGGAACAAGATAGCCGAGGCTCTCAAAAAAATAGGTCGGGTCTTCAACACCGGTCTGCGGAAGGCGGACGCGATCTTTGGCGCGATGCACACGAAACAGGGTCTGCGGCTCAGGCTCAAAGAAGTAGCTGAGGTCCTTCGAGAACACCATGGCGATGCGCGCGAGATTGCGCAGCGTCGGAACCACGCGGCCAGTCTCGAGCTGTGAAAGGAAGCTGGCGGAAAGGCCCGTATGGCGGCCAAGCTCCACCAGTCCCATGGATTTGCGCAGACGAAGATGCTTGATGCGTTCGCCGATGCGCTTCTCGGCGATAAAAGCCTCGGCCGCTTCCCCAACCGCCTCCAGCAGATGATCCTGCGTCAGCGTGGGAGGAGGCATAACAATCCGATCGGCCGGCGCGCTTAGTTCATTGAGCTTCGACATGCATGTTCACCTGAGCAACAGATGTTTGCGCAGCGTCAAAAGATGTATTTCTTTACCAATTTTCTGTCTTCGAGAGGCTACGCGGGCTTCACCCTCCGTCGCCCGCAGCGTGGATGCTAACCTTGTGATCGATGAGCGCCAGAATGACCCTACACTTCGCGGCGCACATCTTGCTTTTGTTTCCGGCTCTGTTCGTCGCCGGATGCGCCAGCCCAGGAACGCCGAAGCCGCCGTCGCTGCACCTTGCGCAGGTCGTCTCTGACCTCGCGGCGGAACGAGAAGGAGAGACGGTTCGGCTGCATTGGACAACACCGTCGAAGACTACCGACCGAATTGACATACGCGGGAACATCACGGCTCAGATCTGCCGGAGGGCAACGCGAGCGTCCGCGGATTGCTCTTCCGTGCATCGTCTGCCGGTAAAGCCGGGGCCTTCTCAAGCCATCGACGTGCTTCCCGCTGCCCTGGCTCAAGGTCCGGGAGCGGTTCTTGAGTACCAAGTCGAGCTCTTGAATAGCAATGAACGGTCTGCGGGCTTCTCGCCGCCGGCCTTTGCCGCGGCTGGAGCCTCTCCTCCGAAGATCGAAGATCTCCGCGCCGAGGCGTCGCCTGAAGGAGCACTGCTGCGGTGGCAACCGGAAGACGCCGCGGACGGTATACAGCTGAAACGGATGCAGATAACTCCCCCGGCTGCGGCGGCCAAGCATCCCGCGCCGGGTATACCGGCGCAGAAAGAACCATCAGAGGTTCGCCTGCGGGTAGGTGCCGGGGGAACAGCTCCGGGTACGAACGACCGGCCCTTCCTTGCCGACGCGGGCGGTACGGTGGATACGACGGCCGTTCGGGGTGAGACCTACTCCTACACCGCGCAGCGTGTACGGCGTGTCGTGCTCGACGGGCATGCTCTGGAGCTGCGCAGCGCGTCCTCCCCACTCGTAACGGTGACGATGCGCGATACCTTCCCCCCGCGCGCCCCCAAGGGGCTGGAGGCGGCCGCGGCCCGAATCGGCGACGCGCCGGCCATCGACCTCTCCTGGACACCGAACACAGAGGATAATCTGGCGGGATATATCGTCTACCGCAGGCAAGAAGCGGAGCAGCAGGACACCCCGCTTGCTCCGTCGATTGTCCTGCAACCGGCCTATCGCGATACCGCCGTGAGTGCGGGACGTATCTACATATATACGGTACGAGCGGTCGATCGTACCGGCAATCGGAGCGCTCCCAGCTTGGCCGTGCGCGAGTCCGTAACCCCGCCGTGAGTGCCGCGCCACCATGGGTTCCTCTATGTGGCGTGACCGCCTCACCGGAGAGCCAGTTGCAGAAAGCCGGACAGAGGTAGACCATACTTAGTAAGCTAGTCGCGTGGAATCCGGTCGACCGCACCTTGCCGGCCGGAATCAAGGAGCTTGGAGCTATGGCAACGTTATTGGAGCAGTTGAAGCGGGTGACCACCGTGGTCGCCGACACCGGCGACATCAATTCGATCAAAAAGTTCAAGCCTACGGATTCGACGACGAACCCATCCTTAATCGCCGCCGCCGCTGAAAAGCCGGAATATCAGCCCATAGTCGACGACGTGCTCAAGGAGGCGCGCAAACAAGCTGGGTCAGGTGCCTCTGATGAGGATGTCGCTGCGTTTGCCTTCAAAACCCTGGCGGTAGCGTTCGGGCGCAAGATTCTGGACATCGTGCCGGGACGCGTCTCGACCGAGGTCGACGCGCGAATGAGCTATGACAAGGAAAAGACGCTCGAACAGGCGCGCGACATTATCAACCAATACGACAAGGCCGGCATCTCCCGCGACCGTGTGCTGGTCAAGATCGCCTCCACCTGGGAGGGCATCAAGGCGGCGGAGACTCTGGAGCAGGAAGGCATTCACTGTAATCTGACCCTGCTGTTCGGCCTGCACCAGGCGATCGCCTGCGCCGAGGCCAAGGTCACGCTGGTCTCGCCCTTCGTTGGGCGCATCCTCGATTGGTATAAAAAAGATACCGGCAAAGACTACACCGGCGCGGACGATCCCGGTGTCCACTCAGTGACGACGATCTACAACTACTACAAGAAGTTCGGCTACAAGACACAAGTCATGGGCGCGAGCTTCCGCAACATCGGCGAAATCACGGAGCTAGCCGGTTGCGACCTGCTCACCATCGCGCCCAAGCTTCTGGAGGAGTTGGATTCCACTGAGGGCGACCTGCCAGTGAAGCTTGACGCGTCGAAAGCGACGAGCATGGACATCCGGAAGATCCCCATGGATCAGGCGACCTTCGAGAAGATGCACGCTGAAGATCGCATGGCCCACGACAAACTGAAGGAAGGTATCGAAGGCTTCTCAAAGGCTCTGGAAGATCTTGAAAAGCTTCTGACCAAGCGGCTCAGCGAAATCAGCCAGCCCGTAGGGGCGTAAAGGAAGGCCCAAAGGCGGCTTTCTAGCTGACTTACTCACCTGGCCCTTTGCGGGTCCCTGCACAGAGCTTCACGCTCTTGTAGGGCCTGCTCGCGCCGTGCTCTGTTGTTGTCAATCTTGAAGCAAGTCTGCTATTGCACTTCAACTGTCTCTTGGTAGCACGCTACCGGACAACCTCCATCATCACGTCGACGTCTAGATGCCGCGTGCTTCCCGGCACATCGAGCGATCCGAGCATCAACGGCTTGCCCGGCGTCAGGACGGCAGTCCCTTCGAGCACCGTCTGTCTTACGACAGGATCTTCCGCGCCGACGCCGGACTTCTCGTCCGCCACACTCGATTGCTCCGCCTTCGTCCGCAGCCTTACGCCGCTGGCCGACTCATCCAATGTCGCCTCGAAGTTGAGCCCTATATCGAGGTAGGTGATCTGCGTCTGTACGCCCGGAACACCAGACCCCGAAGTTCCATTGGTGTAGGAGCCTGTCACAACCGGCACCTTATTGCCTTGCTTGAGCACCGTCTTCTGTCCCGAAACCACAACCATGGAGAAGTGCTGTGTGCCGACGCGTTTTTGACCGTCCAACTCAGCGATCGTATAGGTCAGGCGATAGGTCTTGCGTGGTCGATCAAGATCGTTCAAAAGCTTCTGCGCAAGAAGAATCTGGTCTGGACTGCCACTGATGACGATGGCATTTTGTGTGCTGACAAGAAACATCTTTACGCCTGGTTGTAGCATGTTGCGAATTGCCGTAATAATTTCGTTAGCATCAACCTGGGTTGTCGCGTTGTTGAGATACAAAGTCTGTGTTGGATTCTGTATATACTTCGCAGGCGCAGATTCCGTCTGAGCAAAGGCATCAACTCCATGCCACGCCAACGCTATTCCCATGACAAAAACTCCTTCAACAAGCCTCATCGTGTATCTCCCCTTTTGTCCGTACTGTCGGTATTTCGGTTCTCTTCAAGAGGTCGAGCAGGCTCGAAAAACTCCTTGAACTCGACCGCCGCCTGCAACTGCCGCCTGCTGCGCATCTCCGGGTTCAACATCGCCATCTGCTCCGGGTCATGCCGGTGGGCCACCCGCAGCAGCAGCTTCTCCTGCTCGGTCAGCGGCAGCGGCGGATCCGGTCGGCTCGGCGCGCGTGTCTCGGCCAGCGCCAGTGCGTCGCTGGAGTTTTCAGCGCTTGCCATTACCTCCTGCGCCCTGTGAAGCCGCCCCTCAGCCCTCTTCGGCGGTAACGTCGGCGTGGAGAGACCCTCCGCCGGCGCCAGCCCTTGTACTACATGGCTGACCGAAGCCATCGGTGCACTCCGATGCGCCTTGGGCATCCACAATACCGCGCAGGCCATAGCCGCGAACGCCGCACCAGTCGCCAAGCTCCTCATCGCGATGGAAGAGGGCGAAAGCACCTTCCGTTGTTGCGCCGGTTCGGCCGTTCTCCGCTCTAAAGCCAGCACAATCCGGCTCTCCATACCCGCGGGAGCCTCCACATCCCGCAGTCCCTCGAGCACCCTTCGCACCGCCTCCTCGGAACTCTTCATCGCCGATACCCTCCCTCCGCCAGCCGTTCCCGCAGCCGCGCTCTCGCCCGGAACAGCAGCGCGCGCACCGCCGATTCGCTGCGTCCCAGCACCGCCGCCATCTCCAACGTCCCTAGCTCCTCAACCGCCGAGAGCAGCAATGCGTTCCGCTCCGCTTTCGGCAGCCGGTCCATCTCGCGGAGTACTGCCTTCATACTCTCCGCATCCGCAAGCGCCCGGTCGGCAGGCACGTCAGCCCCAACAAGACCTTCGGCAAACCGTGCATCGAGCTGCTCCGGCCGGATGCGCCGCCGCCGATCAAGCGCTAGGTTCCAAGCGATCCGTACCAGCCACACGCGCATGTCGCGGACCTCAGACAGCGTCCGCCCATGCTTCAGCGTCCGGACAAACACATCCTGCACCACATCTTCAGCCTCAGCCCGGCTGCGCAGCACCGAGTGCGCGACCCGGAACAACAGCCCGGAGTAGGTCTCCACGAGAGCCGCGAGGTCGACCTCAGACCGCGCACTCTCTGTCGCAAACAACGCCAAGCCCAAGCCCTCGACAGAAGTCATAAGCCCCTTCTACTGAGACAGACGCCCCGCCTCGTCTTCCGCTCGACAATAGTTTGGGCCGCCGTTCGATACACTTAATCCTCATGCCCGCCACCGTAAAAGCCGTCCGCGGTACCCGCGACCTCCTCCCCCCAGAAACCGCGCTCTGGAACCGCGTCGAAACCACCGCCCGCGCAGTCTTCGCGCGCTACGGCTTCGGCGAGATCCGCACCCCCATCTTCGAGGCCACGGAACTCTTCGTCCGCGGCGTCGGCGAAGAGACCGACGTCGTCTCGAAGGAGATGTACACCTGGGAGGACCGCGCCCGCGCCGCCAGCGAAAAAGCCCAACAGCTCACCCTCCGCCCGGAGAACACCGCCGGCGTCGTCCGCGCCTACATCGAGCACAAACTGGGCGACACCGGTCAGCTCCAGAAGCTCTTCTACATCGGCCCCCAGTTCCGCCGCGAGCGCCCACAGCGCGGCCGCTACCGGCAGTTCTGGCAGATCGGAGCTGAGGTCCTCGGCCCTGTCAGTTCCGGCGCGGAGAGCGCTATCCGCGACGCGGAGGTCCTGGAGATGCTCGCGAGCCTGCTCGACGAACTCGGCATCAGAGGGTGGCAGCTCACCATCAATTCCGTCGGTTCAGCGACGGACAGACCCCGCTACGTGGCAGCGTTGAGAGAAGCCCTCCAACCGATCAAAGGCACCCTCTGCGAGGACTGCCGGCGACGCGCCGAGACCAACCCGCTACGTGTCCTCGACTGCAAGGTCCCCGCGGACCAGCCAACCATTCACACGCTGCCGAAGATCGCCGACTTCCTCGACGCCGAATCCACCGCGCACTTCGCGCAGGTCCTTGCCGCGCTCGATGCCTGCGGTGTCCCCTACACCGTCAGCCCCCGCCTCGTCCGCGGCCTGGACTACTACACCCGCACCACCTTCGAGTTCACCGTGCCCGACGGCGGCGGACTCGGCACCCAGAACGCCCTGCTCGGCGGCGGCCGCTACGACGGCCTCTCCGAGATGCTCGGTGGCCCGCGCGCCCCCGGCATCGGCTTTGCCATCGGCGAAGACCGCCTTGTTTTAACCCTGCAGGCGCAGGACGCCGAACCTGCGGCGATTAAGAGATTGGACGCCTACATCGCCCCTATGGGCCCCGAGCAGAACGCCGCCGCCCTCGCGCTTGGCCGCGAACTCCGCCGCGCCGGTAACTCGGTGGAGGTTGGCGATGGCACGTTCCGGCTCAAGAAATCATTCGAGGCAGCAGATAGACTTGCCCGCCACATCATCATCCTCGGCGAGGAGGAAGTCACCTCAGGTATTCTTACCTTGAAGACCTTTGCAACCGCTGAACAGACAAAGGTCTCACGCGAGATGCTGGTGGAGGTTCTAGCGCGATGATTGCCGATCAGGTCCATAGCGATCACCCTTATGGCCAGTTTGAAGGAACCAGGCAATGGTCTGTTTTAGACAGGGCATTGAGTGAGTTGATCAAGAACAGCGATTTGGAAGAGAAGACCAGGCGCGAGTACATCGTCGGTTTTCTTTGCAACGCTTTGTCGGCCAACGAGCAGGATGCAAAAGCGTATCCGGCTGATGATTCAGAATTAAGCTACGTTCAATCTACGATTGCAAAGGCGCAGGAGATGATGCGAAGGGCCGATCCATGTGGCGCATCTATGACCCAAGAATTGCTTGCCGAGCGGCGGAGGGACGCCGCTCGTGAATAAAGTCGTACACGATTCTTCCGCGCTGCTTGCGCTCATGCAAGGAGAGCTTGGCGCAGGTTCTATCAATGCAGTGATCCGGCGGTCCGTCATCAGTTCAGTCAATCTGGCTGAGGTCTACTCCAAGTTGACGGACCGAGAGTGGCTGCACTGGAAGCTGGAGAGACGATTCTCCGTTTGCTGGCGGGAGTGGAATCGTTCACCGCGGAACAAGCTCGCATCGCTGGACGTTTGCGGGAAAGTACAAGGGAGTACGGACTTTCGCTGGGAGATCGTGCCTGCTTAGCACTTACCCTTTCCTTGGAAGCCACGGTTTACACCGCCGATCAGGCTGGGCCAATATCCGTATCGGCTGTGAGATTCAGCTGATCCGAATGCCTTCCAGAGAGACATCTACAGAATAGGAATATTGTGACCCTCGACTTCTTAGGCACCCTCCAGCGTACTCAGATGTGCGGCGATCTACGTCCGGAAGATTCAGGCCAGACCGTGACCCTGATGGGTTGGGTTAACCGTCGCCGCGACCACGGCAACCTCATCTTCCTCGATCTTCGCGATCGCTCCGGCATCACCCAGGTGGTTCTCGACAAGGAGCGCAGCCCCGCCGCCCACGCGAAGGCGGAAGCCTCCCGCTCCGAGTACGTCGTTGCCCTCACTGGCACCGTGCGTCTTCGCGCCGCGGGCCTCGAAAACCCAAAAATGCCGACCGGCAGCATCGAGGTTGTCGCCGACCAACTTCTGCTTCTGAACGACGCCAGGACACCGCCCTTCTCTCCCGCCGAGGACGCCATTGCCAACGAGGAGGTGCGCCTGAAGTACCGTTACCTCGATCTTCGCCGCGTCGAGATGCAGCGCAACCTCCGCATGCGGCACGAGGTGGCGCGGGCAATCCGCAACTATCTCTCAGACGCTGGCTTTCTGGAGATCGAAACTCCCTTCATGACCCGCTCCACCCCGGAGGGTGCACGCGACTATCTCGTCCCCAGCCGTGTTCACCCGGGCAGCTTCTACGCCTTGCCGCAGTCGCCGCAGATCTTCAAGCAGATCCTCATGGTTTCGGGCTGCGATCGTTACTTCCAGATCGCGCGTTGCTTCCGCGATGAGGATCTCCGCGCCGACCGCCAGCCTGAGTTCACCCAGATCGACCTGGAGATGACCTTCCCCCAGCAGGAGCTTGTATTTCGCACCGTCGAGGGCTTCCTCACCGCCGCCTTCCGCACAGCC
>CAXTWP010000008.1:23686-24287 GCA_964247945.1 uncultured Acidobacteriaceae bacterium
CGACGAAGCCATTCGCCGGTACGGCATCGACAAGCCCGATATGCGCCTGCCCGCCATGGTCGATCTCTCGAAAGACGTTACCCCGGAGCTTCGCTCCACTCTCAGAATCGAGCAGGCCCTTCCCGTGCTCGGCTTTCTGATCCCGAACGCGGGCACCCTGAGCGGAACGCAGCGCAAGCTGCTCACAGAAGAGATTCGCGCCTTCTTCGGCGACTGTGGCCTCGACTCCCTCGACCTCGCCCGCATGAAGACCAATGCCGACTTCGCCCCGCTTGCTGAAACGATCGCCGGCCGCTTCGCCGACCATACCGACACTGAGTGGCTGAATGCGGATGACCTCGCGATAGTGATCACGCCAAAGCTTGGCACCCCGGCGAAATGGAATCACGACCCGCAATGGATCTACAAGCGCGTCGGCGCGCTTCGTCTGGAACTTGCCCGAAAGTTCGCCGACAAACATAAGCTCTTCGAGCAGACCGGCACCGCCGCCGACTACAAGTTCCTTTGGGTCACCGATTTTCCCATGTATGAGTGGGACGAAGAGGCCAAAGTCTGGCAGGCGGCACACCACCCCTTCACCTCGCCGCACGAGGACGACATC
>CAXTWP010000008.1:24297-24887 GCA_964247945.1 uncultured Acidobacteriaceae bacterium
GACGACATCACCTCCGGCCGTCTCGTTACCGACAAGGGTGCCGGCCGCGCCCTCGCTTACGACATCGTTCTCAACGGCACCGAGCTCGGGTCCGGCTCTATCCGCATCCACCGCAAAGATGTCCAGGCAGAAATCTTCCGCTCTCTCGGCATGACGGATGAAGAGGCTCATGACCGCTTCGGCTTTTTCCTCGACGCGCTCGACTACGGCACTCCGCCCCACGGCGGCATCGCCCTGGGGCTCGATCGAATCGTCATGATCCTCGCCGGTGCCTCCAGCCTGCGCGAAGTCATCGCCTTTCCCAAGACAGCCAAAGCCATCGATCTGATGGTTGACGCGCCGACGCCGGTCTCGGATCGGCAACTCCGCGATCTAAGCCTTCGCGCTGTCACTCGCGGCTGAATCGTTCGTTGCCTGAATGCTTCATCTGCGACGCGATGGGAGCGCAGTATTCTAAAGGGCATGAGGCACCGGCTCATTCTGCTCGAAATAGCGATCTCTGCCGCTCGAACCCGGAGCGCGCCCCTCCTTCGAACCGGATGCCGTCTACCATTACCGTATTGCCGGCAATCGCGTGATCCGCACCCGGC
>CAXTWP010000009.1:0-797 GCA_964247945.1 uncultured Acidobacteriaceae bacterium
CATAGAGGAAGCCGGAACAGGCGGCGGATAGATCGAAGCCCCCCGCCCCCCGCGCGCCGATCTTCTCCTGTACGAGGCAAGCAGTGGCGGGAAACATCATGTCGGGCGTGACGGTAGCGATGAGAATCGCTTCAATGTCAGTGGCGGCGATGCCCCGTCGCTCCAGGCAGCAGCGAGCGGCCTCGGCGGCGAGATCGCTGGCGGCAACGCCGGGGGCGGCAATGTGACGCTGATGGATGCCGGTGCGCTCAACGATCCACTGATCGTTCGTGGCTACCATCTGTTCAAGGTCCGCGTTGGTCAGCAGCTTGGGCGGCACGTACACGCCCACCGAACTGATCTTCGCCCTCACCCGCTCCTGCGGCCGTGACTGCAAACTCAAAGCACTACCTCACCATCCCAAATAGCCCGCTCAACCTTCAGAATACAAAAGTATTACAAATGAACGTGCATTCATAGCGCTCCGTCGGATAATGAAGATCGCTAACTGACGGTTGTCCGTATGGAGGTAAGGGAGATAAGTACCAAGAGGCAGGATTTAGTACCGGGGACCCTACTGCGCCCGTACTAGCCCGTTACCGTTGCTTCCTTCCGGACCTGGCGGGGTTGGCGGGATTACGTCGCGTAGGACCCGGCTCCCGGCTAGTTTACACCGCATTCGCGATAGGATGGGAAGAGTGCCTTCTGACCTGATTGCCGACTCTCCATCCACCGCACATGTGGCGGACAGCAAACCGCGAGTGCTCACGGAAAGCAGCGCGCCGGCACGGCCGCGCATCGGTTTCGTTTCGCTGGGC
>CAXTWP010000009.1:807-5870 GCA_964247945.1 uncultured Acidobacteriaceae bacterium
CAGTATGCTCACTGAAGCGCATGACCCACGCCTTCAAAGCCGCCGCCGACCTGTACCCCGCGCGCCATGCCAGCCTGACCGCCGAGGCCGTCGCACTTGAGCTGAAAGCCAGGCGGTGTCGGCTCTGGATCATGCTTTGCGGCGGGCTTGCATTGGCCCTCCTGGTTCTGGCGTTACGCGGTGCGATCCCTGAATGGCCGATCGCCGTTCCCATCCTGGCAGGAGCGTTGGTGATTCTTCCGCAACTGCGCACGCTGCGCGAACAGGACCGCCTCGGCCGCTTGCTTGGCCTTTACGACGCGGGTCTCGCGCGGCTGGACGGGTCGCGAATGCAGACCGGCCACACCGGCGAGGAGTTTCGCGTCCCCACCCACCTCTATGACCGCGATCTCGCCATCCTCGGCCCCGATTCACTCTTTGGGATGCTGGCCACCGTGCGAACCGGTGTCGGCCAGCGCGGTCTGGCCAACGACCTGCTTCAGCCGCACACACGCGAGGCGACCCTTGCGCGGCAGGAGGCGATTCAGGAGCTTGCGCTGCTCCCGGAGCTGCGGGAAGAGGTGCACCTGCTCGGCATCAGCCAGTTCCAGCAGGTGCCCGGAGCATTCTTCGATGCTTGGCTGGACGCTTCGCCGCCGGCTTTCCACCCCGCCTTCGGTATGGTCCTGGTTGCGCTGACGACTGCCTTGTTCGGGCTGCTGCTGGTCGGGTTGTGCCATTGGCTGCCCTGGGCGGCAGTGACGCCCAATCTGGCCGCAGTACTGGGTGCGCAGGCCGTGGTCGCGCTTTATCTTCGGCCGCGTGTGCTGCCGATCCTGAACGGCGCGGCGAAGCTGTCGAACCAGACGCAGATGTTTCGCGACGGTCTGGCGTTGTTGCAGGCCAACCACTTCTCGTCGCAAAGGCTGCGCGCGCTCCAGTCCGGCTCGCGCCGGCCCACGGACGCTGTCCCGCTGCTGAACCAGTTGCACGCGCAGCTGGTCGTCGTCGAGCAGCGGTCCACGCAGTGGTTCCTGCTGGCGTCCCTGCTGTTGAACGCGGGGACCCATGCCGCGCTTTCGATAGCCGCATGGAAGCGACGGAACGCCGCTGCCATGCGGCAATGGCTCGCGATCTGGGCCGAGTTCGAATCGCTGCTTGCACTCGGCACCTACGCCTTTGAGCACCCCGGCAACGCTTATCCTGAGATTCTGCCGAAACAGGAGGCCGTCTTCCAGGCGGCGGCGCTCGCGCATCCGCTGCTTGGCCGTGAGGCGGTGGCCAACGACGTAGCCCTGCGGGCAAACGGCGGCGAACACGTCGTGGAGCAGGCAGGCGAAGTGCTGGGGGCGTCGCTTTATCTCATCAGCGGATCGAACATGGCGGGCAAATCCACCCTGCTGCGGGCGATCGGGTTGAATGCGGTGCTCGGCGGGGCAGGCGCTCCGGTGCGCGCGGTGAACGCGCGGATGAGTCCGCTGGCGATCGGAGCATCGCTGGCGCTCACCGACTCCCTGGCGGAGGGCAAGTCGAAGTTCCTCGCCGAGGTGGGGCAACTGCACGCGATCCTGCAACTCGCGGACCAACCCACGCCGGTTCTCTTCCTCATCGACGAGATCTTCAGCGGGACCAACTCGCTCGATCGCCGGGTGGCCGCCGAAGCGGTGATGCGCGCCCTGGCCGAGCGAGGCGCGATCGGAGCGCTTTCAACGCACGACCTGACGCTGACGGAGATGGCCGTCAGCCCGGCACTCGGTGCGCGCAACCTGCACATGGCCAGCCGCGATCCGGCGGACCCGCTCGCATTCGACTACCGGCTGAAGCCGGGTGTGAATCGGGCGTCGAATGCACTTGCCATCATGCGGCTGATCGGGATCGAGCTTGAGTTGTGAATCAGCTTCAGGCGACGGGCCGGAGCTGTGCGCGAATAGCCGACGCCAGTTCCACGAGTTGCTTCAGTTTTGGTGCCAGATCCTTCGGGACGGACGGTTCGCGCAGCGCGAGCTCGGATTGGAGCAGCAGCCCGGTGACCGAGGACTTTAGCTCATTCTGGAGAGCCGTCGTGGCGGCCCGCCGGGCAAGATCCATCTCGTGCTCGCGGCGAAGCAGGACGGATTTTACTTCGCGCACCAGCCGCGCGCAGCCGGAAAGGGCAAAGTTTACCTGCACTGGAAGCGCGTAACCGGCGTTCTGCCACAGCAGGTCGGCCCAGTCCGGATCGGCCTCGACCATGCTCTGTTCGACAACGACAATGCTATATTCCTCACGCCGTACCGCAGCCAGTGCCGTGCGGCGACTAGTGGCGATACGCACCGTCAGGTTCAGCTCCCGCGAAAGCGCGGTGCCGCAGCGCTCCACCCCATCCATTGACGAAATCATCAAGACTGTGTCCATCATCGTTCTCCCTCGTGTTCTTACTGTTCCTCTGCGCGCAAAGCTCAACCGGCGACGTACCACCAGCACCCGATACAAACGGCCCAGACCTGAGCCGTCTTCGCTCAATCCATGGCTTCGTTTCCTTCCGCGATCCCGTACTCTTTGAGCTTGCGGTAGAGGGTCGTCTTGCCGATGCCCAGCAGCTTCGCCGCCATCAGCTTATCGCCCTTCAGGTGGCGGATCGTGACCAGGATGGCGTGCTTTTCCATCTCCGCGATGGAAGCAATCCCGCTCGGCATCCCGTTGCCCTGGCCGGGGAGGTTTGTGCCCGAGCTGTTGCGCGCTCCCAGGTCCGGCCGTCCTATCTCCCTTTCTCCGCCTTCAGAGTCCGGCGCAATCGTCTGCAGTCGCTCGGGGCTGTTCAGCCGAAACTCCTGCAGCTGCGTCGGCAGGTCGCCCATATGCAGCACTGGCCCGGAGGAGAGCGCGCAAGCCCGCGCAATCGCATGTTCAAGCTCACGCACATTGCCCGGCCAGTCGTACTCCGACATAACGCGCAACGCGTCGTCCGAGAATGTATGTGTCACCCCGGTATCGCGCTGGGTGCGTTCGAGGAAGTGCTCGGCCAGCACGGCGATATCGGACCGGCGCTCCCGCAGCGGCGGGATTTTGAGGTTAACGACGTTCAGCCGGAAGTAAAGGTCCTTACGAAAGCGGCCCTGCTCGACCATGGCGGTTAGGTCGCGGTTGGTCGCGGCCAGTACCCGGGCCGAGATCGGCACAGCCTGGTTCGATCCCACCGGACGGATTTCTTTCTCCTGGAGCGCGCGCAGCAGCTTGGCCTGGAGGTCGAGCGGCATCTCGCCGATCTCGTCGAGGAAGACAGTGCCGCCGTCGGCCGCCGCCAGCAGGCCGACCTTGCTCGTGTTCGCCCCCGTAAACGCCCCTTTGACGTAGCCGAAGAGCTCGCTCTCGATCAGCGTAGGCACCAGCGACCCGCAGTCGACCGGGATGAACGGCTTGCCCGCGTTGGGTCCGTTGGAGTGGATCGAGCGCGCGACCAGTTCCTTGCCCGTTCCGCTCTCGCCCAGGATCAGGACAGGATGGCTAGAGTTGGCGACCTTTGAAAGAATGCGGTAGAGCTTCTCCATCTCGGGCGAGCGGCCGATCAAGTTGCCCATCCCCTTCTGCGTTCGCAGCCGTTCGCGCAGCCGTCGGCTTTCGACGTCGAACTGGCGCCGCTGTCCGGCCCGGTCGAGCACCGCCGACAACTCTTCCAGGGCAAACGGCTTGGTCAGGTAGTCGCCCGCGCCGATCCGCATCGCCTCGACTGCCGAGGAAACCGTAGCGAAGGCCGTCATCACCACCACTCCCGTCTCCGGGTGCAGCGCTTTAACCTCTTCAAGCAGGGAAAGCCCCCCGCCGCCTGGCAGCTTCAGGTCAAGCAGCAGTAAGTCGACCGGCTGATGCTTCATCTTCATCCGGGCGTCGGGCACGTTCTCCGCCCAGCTTACCTGGTAACCCATGCCGCGGGCTATCTCGCAACAGGCCTGCCGAACAGGGGCGTCATCATCGACGACCAGCACCTGGAGCGCGGGCAACTGCTCGGCAACCGGTGCGTCCTTGCGTGAGCCGATCTCCGGCTCCGGCCGTGCATAGGTCGATGCGTGCCGCGCAGGCGCTCCGGCGTAGGCTCCCGAAGGCTGCGACGGCACCCCCTGACGATTGATGGCTCCGTTTGCCGGGACCCGCCCCAGCTGATGCGCCGCTTCTTCCCGCTTCATCCCAAATCCCGTTGCGCTCAGCATGACATTCTCCCTTTGATGGATTTGCTTGATTCGGTTGCTTTGCTTGATTCGGTTGCTTCGCTTGATTGGTTTGCTTTGCTTGCTTCGGTTGCGCTCCCCGCCTTCACCGCCTGCCGCTCGCCCGCATCGTCTCCTCTCCGCGATCCTTTTGGCATGCCGGACGCATCGCCCGCCACCGCCCAGGCGATCTCGACCGTTGTCCCGCAGCCGCTTCGGCTCTCCAGCCGCAGCTCGCCGCCGGAGGCCTGGACCAGCTCCCGCACCACGCGAAAGCCCAGACCGCGTCCCGGCCGGTCACCCGTGATCAGGCCCAGCGCACCCAGCTGCTGGCCTTGCGGCTGCTGAAGCTCCGATTGCTGGAGTCCGAGATCTCCGTGCCTCGCGCCTGAAGCGGGTACCCTGCCGCAGGGAGGTGCCGTTCGCTCCATCAGGACCTTGACCCCGGCTACGCTCATGCCGCAGCCATGGTCCTCCACGCTCAACACCAGCCGAGTCTGGTTCCCGTCAGGGCCGCGGAGACGTCTGACATGCAGCGTGATCGCTCCTCCGGCCGCCGTCGCCTCCGCCGCATTCTTGGTCAGGTTGACGAGGATGCGCTCCACAGCCTCTCGCGAAGCCGCCACCGGGGCTTCCGCGCCCGCGCCGTAGACCACTTCAATCGCACGCCGCGCGATCGTGTTAAGGATCCCCCGGCATTGCTCAATCACAGCGGGCACACTGACCGTGAGCATAGCCGGCGCGCTCCCATGGTCCAGCCGCTGGCGGCGCGCTGTAGCCGCCGAATTCAGCAGCCGGTCGACTAATACGCCACTCCGCTGGCTCAGCAGATGCAGCTGGTCGGCATAGTGGCGATGTTCGTCCCGCAGGACGCCCGGTCGCGACAGCAGATCGCAGTAGAGC
>CAXTWP010000009.1:5880-8357 GCA_964247945.1 uncultured Acidobacteriaceae bacterium
CAGATTACCCGCATCGTGCGCCAGACCCAGCCCCTCCGCCACCGGAAGATCGTGCAAGCGATGCGGGACAGGAGGCTCAAGGAAGCCGCCACTCGATGACCATGCCTGCAACCGAAGTCCCTCGCCCCTGGGCAGGCGAGCGGTGTTGGCATGGGCCTTGCTTTCAAGCGATAGAGGAAGCGTGGAGGGCGGAAGACCCAATGAAGGTCCTGTACGAAGTTGCTTTCCCGAGGCGGTACTGCTCAGCGGTGCCTGCATGGTGATGCGCTCCGAATTGGCTTCTTTCCTATCCATGCTCCGCGTCATCCGGGAGCATTGTAGTGACCTTCCTATAATCACGTTGCGTGCCAAAGCGGGAACACTAAGGTAAGTAACACAAAAGAATGCTCTAATAGGATTACCGCTCACCGGCGCTGGTGAGACTTCTCTCCCGAAATGGTACTCCGCGTCAGGCGTCGGAGTTCCATTCCGCGAGAATACCCACAATATCCACCTTTTCGCGCTTCCCGCAATGGAACAACATTCCCATATTGGGAAGCAGAGCTGTCTCTGGAGCAAGGTTTTGCACCGTGGTAAGTACCCACTTTACTCTGAATGAAATCCGCGGTCGATCCCGCGGGAGAGCAAAGGTTGGAATCTTATAATGATGGGAATGCCCGATACCCCCCTCTTTCGTCCCGACGGCCGCCCCGCCGATGCACTCCGGCCGCTCAAGCTCACCCCCGGCTATGTCTACACGCCGGAAGGCTCGGTGTTGATCGAGACCGGCCACACCCGCGTGCTCTGCAATGCCACCATCGAGCAGGGCGTGCCCGGGTGGCTGCGCAACTCCGGCCGGGGCTGGGTTACCGCGGAATACGGGATGCTGCCGCGCGCGACCCTGACCCGCAGCCCGCGCGAGGCCGAAAAGGGCAAGGTAGGCGGCCGCACCCACGAGATCCAGCGACTGATCGGACGTTCGCTCCGCGGCGTGGTCGACATGAGGGCGCTCGGTGAGCGCACGATCATCCTCGACTGCGATGTGCTTCAGGCCGACGGGGGCACCCGGACCGCAGCCATCACCGGAGCCTCGCTGGCGCTGGCGATCGCGCTGGCTAAACTGGTCGTGGCCGGAACCCTGAAGACCAGCCCACTGACCCAGATGGTCGCCGCCACCTCGGTCGGCATCGTCGACGGGAACACGGTGCTCGACCTTTGCTACGAGGAAGACTCGCGAGCGACGGTGGATATGAATGTGGTGATGCTTGCCTCGGGCGGGCTCATCGAGACCCAGGCGACCGCCGAGAAGAACTCGTACAGCCGGGCTGAACTGTCAGGAATGCTCGACCTGGCCGAGGCCGGCATCCGGCATCTTCTGGCGGCGCAGCAGGCAGCGCTGGCTACCGCCGTAGCTTAGAACACAGCCGAGCTACCCGCGGCCCCCGCTGTCCCGCGCTACATCGCTCCTTGGATTCGCCGCAGAATACCGTCCCAAAGCGCCAGCCGCGCCGTCAGTGCCGCGATGGCTGACTCCTGCGCCTCTGCCCAGGCCCGCTGGTCAGGGCAGAGACTCCGTATCATACGCAGCGCCATGGGTCCGTGCTCGTCGCTGTCCATCTCGATATGCCGTTCGAGATAGTAGCGGAACGCCGATACTTTACCCGGCATCTGCTCGTCGAGTTCACGTACAAAGGCAGGAAATATCGCGGGGATCAGATCCTCGCGGCCGAAGGTGAAGGCCGCCGCCACCCGGTGCGGCTTGCCCGTTGCGATCACCGCAAAGGTACTGCGCACGAAGGCGGCCGACTCGTGCGGCACGTCGTCTAGAGCGCTCTCCAGCGATCGGTTTGAAGCTAGCAAGGCGCGCATCGAGCCGGTCGCCGCGCCGCAGCCCTCCATGGCGCGGAGATATAACTCGAAGTGGGAGATTGCCTCGCCCTCATACACATCGCTCTCTTCACCGAGCACGATCTCGTTCACCAGTCGCCGGGCCGTTGGGTCGCCCTGCGGCCGCCACGGTACCTCCACGCAGGTCAACGCGCGCTGCAGGCTTTTGAGCAGCGACATGAAATCCCACACCGCGTAGACGTGCGACTCCATGAAGAGGCGCAGCGCCTCAACGGTGCGGATTGCGCGATAGAGGGGATGCGCGGCGAGGCGTGCCTGCAATGGCGCGATGGCGAGCAGGAGGGTCTCCTCAGCAGAGGTTGCGTTGACCGGCGGTGCAGCTTCTAGAATCATGCTTCTATCATCCGGCAACGGCTTCGCCACAACAACTGCAGCATCGATCCAGTTGTAACGTAGGGATTAGTCCGCGCTGTATACCAACAGCAAGACTTAACTCCCCCTTGGAGCCAGGCCGAAGGCTTCTCGCAGCAGCATCAAGCAATCGCTGGATCGGTGATTGGCTCCCGCTGTCCCCCGATAAACTTGAGCAGCTCTTCGTTCAACCGGTCGGACGCCGTAAGGAAAAGGCCATGCGGAGCGCCGTCATACTC
>CAXTWP010000009.1:8367-15790 GCA_964247945.1 uncultured Acidobacteriaceae bacterium
CGCTGAGGGTGGCGTGGGGGAGCAGTTGCGCCGCCCGCCGACCTGAAACACCGATCGGCACCGTCTCGTCACCCGTACCGTGGATCACAAGTACAGGAACTGTAATCCGCTTCATTTCGTCACGAAAATCCGTCGTCGACCAGCTCTTGGCGGCCGCCAGGGTGGACCGCATGGTGCCGGTCAGCGCCATTTCTTGCGTCCACTCCAACTGCGCGTTCGAAACCGTGCGGTGCAGGGCGCTGCGTCCGTAGAATTTGGGACCGAAGCTTTCAAGAAACGCCGGCCGGTCTTTGCGAATCTGGGCTTCGATGTCTTCAAAGACCTTCGCGTCCACGCCGTCTGGGTTGTCGTCCGTTTTTAGCAGGAACGGCGTCACGGCCGCCACCAACACGGCACGGCTCACCCGCCCGGTGGCACCGTAGTTAGTCAGGTAGCGGACCACTTCACCACCGCCCATGGAGAAGCCGACCAGCGTCGCGTCCTCCACTTCCAGTTCTTCCAGCAGCGCATGGAGATCAGCCGAGAGGGTGTCATAGTCGTATCCATCCCACGGCTTATCCGAACGCCCGAAGCCGCGACGGTCGTAAGTGATGACCCGCACCCCATGTTCGGCGAGAAAGTTCGTCTGCACGTCCCAGCTGTCGCTATTCAGCGGCCAGCCATGAATTAGGACGACAGGCGAACCGTCACCTAGGTCGTTGTAGTAGATCTCCACTCCATCCGTCGTCAAGAAGTAAGGCATCCGTCCTCCGAAGCATCTTATAGCTGCGATGACGGTGGAGGCGGTGGCGTTGCTCCATCCGGGCCGCCCTGGCGGTGCGCCATGCGCTCATTTTCTTTGGCAACCATCTCGTCGTACTTAGGCTGCTGGTCGGCGGTCAGCACGGCGCGGATCTTCGTCTCGCGGTCCTGCCGCATAGCCATCATCTTGGCGCGTTTGTCCTCGCGCGAGGTAGACGTATCGTCCCGCAACGCCATCATCTGCGTACGCTGAGCATCGTCGATCGCCTTCACCTGCGTCACCTGGTCCGGCGTAAGCTTCAGATGTTTGGTCATCATATCGAGCTGCCGCTGCTCCATCTGCACGGGGTCACGGTGGCTCCCCGGCCGCCCCATTGCCCCTGCTGTCCTTGCTGTGGCGCGGGCGCGCCGGGGTCCTGCGCCATCGCCGGGATGGCGCTTAGAGCCAGAGCGCAAAGCACCAGCGCCGCCGCGCGTACTCTCTGTTGCATCATTATTCGGTTGGTCATCATAAATTTCCTCGTCTCACATCATGCTGCCCGGCATGCTCTTCGGGCGGTCATGGTGATACAGACGTGATTTTCAGCTAAATGTTCCGCGCGCGGGAAAGACTTACGCGCCCCGCTCCGTCTCGAAGCAGTGCGGGCCGCCATGCGCCTGGGCATATATCTCGACCACCTTCAGGAACGCCACCGCCGCATGCGACAGCGCGGCATGCTTGCGGTATACCAGCCGCAGCTTGCGTTCGATCTGGAGTTCCTTCACCTTGACCCGCACCAGCGTGCCGGATTCCAGCTCCCGCGCCAGCGTAAGCCCCGGCACCAGCGCAACCCCGTTCCCCATCTCCACAAAGCGCTTAATCGCCTCAAGCGACGGCAGTTCCACCCCCATGCGCAGCGGAGTCTTGTGCCGGTTGAAGATTTGAATGACCTTTTGCCGCTGCGGCGAGGCGATGTTGTGCGCGATGAAGGTCTGCTGCCCGAGCTGCCGGATGGACACAGAGCTGGCCTTGGCCAGCGCGTGGCTGGGAGTGACCACAAACGCCAGCTCGTCCCGATAGACCACCACCGAGCGCACCTGCGGGTCGTCCGGGCGAAAGGAGAGGACGCCGAGATCAACGGCGTGCATGAGGATCTCATCGGAGATGCGGCTGGCCAGGGCGCGCTGCACGGAGATTTTGATCTCGGGATGCTGGCGGCGGAACCCGTGGAGCAGCGGCAGCAGGTAGAGGCAGGTGTATTCGTTGGCCGCGACGGTCAGGCGGCCGCGATGCAGCTCGCGTAGGTCGCCCAGAGCACCGGAGGCCTCAGTTCGCAGGTTGAGCAGCTTTTGCGCGTACTCGCGCAGCACTTCGCCGGCATCGGTCAGCGTGCCGTCGCGCGAGGAGCGCTCGAAAAGCACCTCGCCGAGTTCGCCTTCGAGCTTGGATACTGCCTGGCTCACGGCGGGCTGGGTCCGGTGCAGCCGCGCGGCGGCTCGGGAGAAGCTGCGCTCTTCGGCGACAGCCAAAAACGTCTCCAACTGAAATAAATCCATCGAGTTCCTGATGATGATTTGATTAGATTTTGTAATAGTCGACTGGATCATCATAAGCCTGCGTTATGCTCATCACAGTATGAACGATCAGATACTCTTCTTCGACACCACGCTCCGCGACGGGGAGCAGTCCCCCGGCTGCACCATGCACCCCGCCGAGAAGCTCCGCATGGCCCACCAGCTCGCCGCGCTCGGCGTCGACCTCATTGAGGCCGGCTTCGCCATCGCCTCTACCGGCGACGCCGAGAGCATTCGTCAGATCGCCCGCGAGGTCAGAGGCCCCCGCATCGTCTCGCTCGCCCGCGCCACTCGCGGCGACATCGAGGCCGCCGCCCGGTCGATCGAGCCCGCCGAGCGCGCCCGCATTCACACCTTTCTTTCCACCTCCGACCTGCATCTGGCGGCCAAACTGAAGATCACCCGCGCACAGGCCCTCGATCAGATCGCCGCGATGGTCGCCTTCGCCCGCACGTTCTGCGACGACATCCAGTTCTCCCCCGAGGACGCCTCCCGCACCGACCCGGACTTCCTCGTCGAGGTCTGCACCGTCGCCATCCAGGCCGGGGCCACCACCCTTAACCTCCCCGACACCGTCGGCTACTGCATCCCCGAGGACTACGCCGCCATGTTCCGCATGGTCCTCGCCAAGGTTCCCGGCATTGAGGCCGTCACGCTGTCCGCGCACTGCCACGACGACCTCGGCCTCGCCGTCGCCAACACCCTCGCCGCCATCCAGGCGGGCGTCCGGCAGGTGGAGTGCGCCGTCAACGGCATCGGCGAGCGCGCCGGCAACGCCGCCCTTGAAGAGCTCGCCGCTGTACTGACCGTGCGGCGGGACAAGCTGCCCTACACCCACAACATCGTGCTCAAAGAGCTTTTCCCGACCAGCCAGCTGCTCGCCGGTTGCATCTCCTTCGGGGCCGCGCCCAACAAGGCCATCGTCGGCGCGAACGCCTTCGCCCACGCCGCCGGCATCCACCAGCACGGCGTCATGGTCAACCCGCTCACCTACGAGATTATGACGCCGGAGTCGGTCGGCGTCGCCCACAACTCGCTGGTCCTCGGCAAACACTCCGGTCGGCGCGCCCTCGAACACCGCCTCGCCGAGCTGGGCCACACCCTCACCCGCGAAGAACTCGACCAGGTCTACCACCGCTTCACCGACCTGACGGACCGGAAGAAGCTGATCTACGATCAGGATTTGCTGGGTCTCTTGCAACCCATGGAACACCGAGTCCATGCGATCACCGCAACCTAACTACCACCTACGCGCAAGCGCCGGAGCATAGCACCTCAGCAAACCAAGCGCCAACGGCGCGCAACATACCAGCCTAGGCCGAAGGCCTAGGGAGGCAGAGCAGAAGAAGACTAGGGCTGAAGGCCCGGCATATAAAATATCGGACTATCACTAAAACTGATCAATTCGTACTAAGAGCACTATATGCAAATGAGCAACGAGAAGCGTCAATGGTACATCACGCGTCGATTTGGATGTCTTTCGTTGATGATCTCGGCAATGGAGCTACTTACGGTCGTCGGCGCGGCTCTAGCCATGGCTTTTGCACAAACACCTTATAGTCCTGGTTCCGGGCAGCGCCCCATCCCTCTAAGAGTCGCGGCTTTGGCTTGGCTGTTAGGCGGTCTCAGTTCAATCTGCGTTTCCGTTGGAGGCATAATCTTCGATTCCCATCGAATCACCGCCGTCATCGCACTAGTCGCGGCAATCATCACATTTCTACTCTGTGCTACACAGATGTTGGTCTGAGAGCAATTCTTAGCGGTTGTTGTATTGGAGTACAAGTGAACCTAAAACTCGCTATCCTTGCCGGAGACGGCATCGGCCCCGAAGTCACCCACGAAGCCGTCTCGATCCTCAAAGCCGTCGCCGAGCTTGGCGGCCACGACTTCACCTTCGTTCCGCTGCTGATCGGCGGCGTGGCCATCACGGAGACCGGCTCGCCCCTGCCGCTTGAGACCCTCGAAGCGACCCTGACCTGCGACGCCGCCCTGCTCGGCGCGGTGGGCGACAACAAGTTCAACCACCTCTCGCCCGACAAACGCCCCGAGGCGGGCCTGCTCCAGATACGCCAGGCTCTTGGCGGCTTCGCTAACCTGCGCCCGTCGATCGCTTACAAAGCCCTCAGCGCCAGCTCCCCCTTGCGCCCCGAGATCACCGAGGGTGTCGACATCCTCTTCGTCCGCGAGTTGCTCGGCGGCCTCTACTTCGGGGAGCCGCGCTGGTGGAACCGGGACACGCAAGAGGCCATCAACACCATGCGCTACACCAGAGCCGAGGTCGTCCGGGTCGCCCGCGTCGCCTTCGAGCTGGCGGCTACGCGCAGGGGCAAGGTCACCAGCGTCGACAAGGCCAACGTCCTCGAAGTCTCCCAGCTCTGGCGCGCTGCTGTGACAGAAGTGGCGGCCGAGTTCCCCGGCGTCACGCTCGAACACCAGCTCGTCGACTCCATGGCCATGCACCTGATGAACCGCCCGCGCGACTTCGACGTCGTCCTCACCGAAAACCTCTTCGGCGACATCCTCTCGGACGAGGCCGGCGTCATCACCGGCTCGCTCGGGATGCTGCCCTCGGCCACGCTCGGCGGCCGGGTCAACCTCTACGAACCGGTGCACGGCTCCGCTCCCGACATCGCGGGAACGGGAAAGGCCAACCCCCTCGGTGCGATCCTGACCGCCGCCATGGTGCTGCGGCACTCCTGCAACCTGGAAGCGGAAGCGCAAGCGGTCGAAGCCGCTGTCCATAGTGTTCTTGAAGCGGGTCACCGCACTGCCGACATCGCGCGTGGCAGCACGCAGACGGTCTCTACACAACAGATGGGCCAGCTCGTTTTGGAAGCGCTTGGAAAGGCTCTCGCCGACGGTAATAACGCAGATTCCCTATGGGGATGACAGCCAGAAAACAACCGCCTTAACTCTGCCCATGCACTTGCCTTTCTTGTTTGTCATTCCCGAAGGGAATCCGCGTTTCGTTTTTGCATTTCGTCTCACAAACCCATGCCCCGTCTCCTCCAACTCGCTCTCCTTCTCACCCTAGCCGCTCCCGCGACCGCGCAGTTTCACCTCCCCGGCTCAAAATCGAAAACAGACCGCCCCCACAAGTCCGACTTGGAATGGCTCTGGCAGTACGGCCCCTCCGACAGCGCCAAGGAAGGCCGTGAGAACGACCTCGTCCAAGACCTCCGCTTCCGCCCCATGCTCGCTCAATACCTCACCGCGCCGCAGAGCTTCTGGGGCATGGCCACCAACGGTCGCTATCGCGCGCTCGCCGACACCGCGCTCGACCATCTCTCCGTCCCCGGCCACGTCCTCGCCGACGACAACCGCTACCTCTCCATCTCCGGCTGCGTCGTCCACTTCTGCCCGGCGCGCGGCCTGCTCTGGGTGGACCTGAACGCGCCGCCGAACGGCCCCGCGCCGCTGCTTGCCTTCGCCGCCATCGACTGGATCAAGCAGGGCAAAACCACCGCCGAACCCGGAGCCGAGTACACCCTCTGGCTCTTCCCCAACCAGGCGCTATCCGTAGAAGCGACCGCGCCCAACCGTGTTCCGGCCGCCCTCATCCACAGCCTCGCCCGCTGGGCCGCCGAGCCTCTCGCCAGCTCCGGCATCGTCCAGAACATCACCCACGTCCTCCTCGTCGACCCTGACGGCACCCCGCATGAAGTCCCACTCGCCGCCGTCGGCCTCAAGCCCGCAACAGAAAAGAAGGACCCACAATGAGCACCCCCACCACGCTCTTCGAAAAAGTCTGGCAACAGCACCTCGTCGCCGAACCCGCAGGCGAGCCAGCCCTGCTCTACATCGACCTCCATCTCGTCCATGAGGTCACCAGCCCGCAGGCCTTCGAGGGACTGCGCCTGGCCGGGCGCAAGCTCCGCCGTCCCGACCGCACCGTCGCCACAGTCGACCACAACGTCCCCACCACCAGCGTCCACGACCGCCTGCATATCCTCGACCCCATCTCGTCGAAGCAGATCGAGGCCCTCCGCCAGAACTGCCGCGACTTCGGCGTCACCCTCTACGACGTACAGGCTCCCGAGCAGGGCATCGTCCACATGATCGGCCCCGAACTTGGCTTGACCAAGCCGGGCATGACCATCGTCTGCGGCGACTCGCACACCTCCACCCACGGGGCCTTCGGCGCGCTCGCGTTCGGCATCGGCACGTCCGAGGTCGAGCACGTCATGGCCACCCAGACGCTGCCGCAGGACAAGCCCAAGACCTTCCGCATCAACGTGGAGGGTGACCTGCCGCACGGCGTCACCGCCAAGGACATCATCCTCCACATCATCGGGCAGATCGGCACCGCCGGGGCCACCGGCTACGTTGTCGAGTACGCCGGCTCGGCCATCCGCACCCTCTCGATGGAAGGCCGCATGACGGTCTGCAACATGAGCATTGAGGCCGGTGCCCGCGCTGGAATGATCGCACCGGACACCACCACCTTCGCCTACCTGAAAGGCCGCCGCTTCTCACCCGCCGATGCGTTTTGGGACGAGGCCGTCCAACACTGGTCTCAATTCGCAACCGACCCCGGCGCAACCTTCGACCGCGAACTCCACATTGACGCCGCCTCCATCACCCCCACGGTCTCCTGGGGGACCTCCCCCGGCATGGTCACCGGCATCGACTCGACCGTTCCCCTTGCCGACCCAGCCGCCTCCGAGGCCGACCAGCGCAACTTCGAGCGCGCGCTCGATTATATGGGCCTCGAACCCGGCAAGCCCATCGAAGAGATCCCGGTTGACGCCGTCTTCCTGGGCTCCTGCACCAACGCGCGCATCGAAGACCTCCGCGCAGCCGCCCGCGTCGTCTCCGGCCACCACGTCGCGACCACCGTCCGCGCCATGGTCGTCCCCGGCTCACAGGCCGTCAAGGCGCAGGCCGAGCGCGAAGGCCTCGACCTCATCTTCAAGACCGCCGGCTTCGAGTGGCGCGAGCCCGGCTGCTCCATGTGCCTCGGCATGAACCCCGACATCCTCGCTCCCGGCGAACGCTGCGCGAGCACCAGCAACCGCAACTTCGAAGGCCGCCAGGGCCGCGGAGGCCGCACCCACCTCGTCTCCCCCCCGCAGGGCCCCCCCCCCCCCCAAGCGGGGGCCGTGACCCCCCAACCCCCCGGGGGGGT
>CAXTWP010000009.1:15800-23433 GCA_964247945.1 uncultured Acidobacteriaceae bacterium
CCGGGCCGGGGCGCCCGCCCCCCCCGCGGCCCCCCCGCTATGGCCCCCCCCGCCCCCAGCGCGGGGCACTTCACGGACATCCGCACGTGGGAGTTCCACGACGTGGCACCGCCCACGCTCGACACCACCCAGATGCTCACCGAAGGAGGATCGCGATGATCGAAACCCGGCTTCCTTACGCCTACATCCGCAAGATGCGTATGCGGACATCAGTAAGGGATATCTTTGCGTATTTAGTCCTAGCATGCACGGTTCTCATAGCTGGCTGCGATGCAGAAGCCGCCAACTGGAATGCTTATGTTTTGTCCAACGCCGAAAACCCTAAGAATGGTCAGCATGATTTCACGCCTAGCAGGGCTGAAGTAATAGCTGACCGTTGCGGCTTTTGGCATTCGTCGTGCGTTAGCGTAAGAATCTTGGACGAAACTGGTTTCGCAAACGCGCAAGGCGGGAGACTCTTTACCTATCGTGGCAACCCACAGTTGGTGGCTGTTAGCTGGGACGATGCACAGACACTAAGAGTAAAGTGCCAATCCTGCGACCCGAAGAAGATTACGCGACAACTCGCAAGAGTCAACTTCACCAACATCAGATACGAACTTTAGGAGTCACCATGATCGCCATCAACACCCTCACCAGCACCGCCGCCCCGCTCGACATCTCCAATATCGACACGGACCAGATCATCCCGAAACAGTTTCTCAAACGGATCGAGCGCACGGGTTACGGCGAGTTCCTTTTCTTCGACTGGCGGAGCATCCAGGAAGGCCCTGCCACCGGCCAGCCAAACCCCGCCTTCATCCTCAACAACCCCGCCTACGCCGGAGCCAAAATCCTGATCGCGGGCAAGAACTTCGGCTGCGGGTCGTCTCGCGAACATGCCGCGTGGGCGCTCACGGACTTCGGCTTCCTCTCCGTGATCGCCCCCTCCTTCGCCGACATCTTTTTTTCGAACGCGGGCAAGAACGGCATGGTCCTCGTCCGCCTCCCCGAGGCCGAGGTCAACCTCCTCACGCACCGGGCGCTCCTAAACCCGGGTCACCAGATCACCATCTCGCTCGAAGCCCAGACCGTCACTGACACCGAAGGCTTCCACGCCCACTTCGAGATCGACTTCTTCCGCAAATACTGCCTACTCAACGGCCTCGACGACATCGGCCTTACGCTCCGCCACCAAGCCGAACTCGACGCGTTCGAGTCGAAACACGATGACGCCTTCTGGCTAGCCCCAAAGTCCTCTACAGCGGTAGTATCTGAGCGCTGAAGGCGCGACAACATATCAGCCTGGGCCGTAGGCCTAGGTACAAGGCACACCACAGAACCAGAGGGCTGAAGGCCCGACATACAAGTCCTGCAAGCCTCAAAGGAGTCTCACATGATCGCTCGTTGCCTCACCCTCTGCGCGCTTCTCCTTACCCTTGTACCCAATCTATCGGCGCAAACATCCGATCCACCGGATGCTCCTCTGCCCTCAGCCCTCTCGAAAGCTACACACATCTTCATCGGCAACGCGGGCGATCAGGAAAATGACGATTGCCTTCGTGCCTACAAAACCTTCTACGCGGGCGTAAGCGCGTTGACGCGTCTCCAGCTCGTAGCCGACCCGAGCCAGGCCGACCTGGCACTGGAGCTTCACTATGAGATCAACCTAGGCCAAGCGGTCGCCAGCGGCGATTCCAACAAATCCGTGCGGCAGTTTCGCGTCGTCTTCCTTGACCCGCATTCCCGTATCGTTCTATGGTCCGTCACGGAACGAACCAATTACGCCGCATTCAAATCGAATCGCAATAAGAACCTCGATGAAACCGTCGCAAGATTGATCGGCGACGTAGGCTCGCTACTCGCCGAGCACCCCGTTCCTCCCAATAACGACTCACGCGTCAAGCACGGCCTCGCCGGTTTGCACTAAGAGGAAACCTATGCCGAACCCGAAACAAAACTCCATCCTC
Organism: uncultured Acidobacteriaceae bacterium; assembly: GCA_964247945.1. GTDB lineage: Bacteria > Acidobacteriota > Terriglobia > Terriglobales > Acidobacteriaceae > Edaphobacter. The sequence continues at coordinate 17,750 of CAXTWP010000009.1, forward strand.
CTCACCGAAGGCCCATCCCGCGCCGCCGCGCGCTCCATGCTCCGCGCGGTCGGCTTCACCAAGGACGACCTCCACAAGCCCATCATCGGCGTGGCCAACACCTGGACCGAGATTGGCCCCTGCAACTTCCATCTCCGGGATGTGGCCGCCGCCGTCAAGCAGGGCATCCGCGACGCCGGGGGCACGCCCATGGAGTTCAACACCGTCACTATCTCCGACGGCATCACCATGGGCACCGAAGGCATGAAGGCCAGCCTGATCTCGCGCGAGGTCATTGCCGACTCCATCGAACTGGTCGCCCGCGGCAACCTCTTCGACGGCCTCGTCTGCATCGCCGGGTGCGACAAGAACATGCCCGGCACCATCATGGCCCTCGCCCGGCTCAACATACCCGGCATCATGCTCTATGGCGGCAGCATCGCCCCCGGCAAGCTGCCCCAGGCCGACGGCTCACTGGTCGACATCACCATCATGAAGGTCTTCGAGGCCATGGGCGCGCATTCAGCCGGCAAAATAACTGACCAGCAATTAGAAGAGATCGAAGCTATCGCCTGCCCCGGCCCCGGTGCCTGCGGCGGCCAATTCACCGCCAACACCATGGCCATGGCGGGCGAGTTCCTCGGCATCTCCCCCTTTAACCTGACCGGCGTCCCGGCCATGTCCGCCGAAAAGGCCGCCGCCAGCCGCGAAGCCGGGCGCATGATCATGGACCTTTGCCGCGCCGGCACCCGCCCCTCGCAGATCCTCACCCGCGCCTCCCTCGAAAACGCCATCACCGCCGTCTGCGCCTCTGGTGGTTCGACGAATGCGGTCCTCCACCTGATCGCCATCGCCAGCGAGCTCAACATCCCGCTCTCCATGCAGGACTTCGACGACATCTCCGAGCGCACCCCATTCATCTGCGATCTCTCCCCCGGAGGCAAGTACGTGGCCAGCGACTACCAGGCCGCGGGCGGCAGCCGCCTGCTCGCCCAGCGCCTGCTGGAGAAGGGCCTCGTCGAAGGCGCGCAGCCCACCGTCTCCGGCCTTACCTTGGCGCAAGAGGCGGCCAAGGCGGTCGAGACCCCCGGCCAGCCCGTCATCCGCCCGTGGTCGAACCCGCTGAAGCCCACCGGCGGCCTCGTCATCATGCGCGGCAATCTCGCCCCCGAAGGGGCCGTCATCAAGGTCGCCGGCCACGAGCGGCTCCATCACACCGGCACCGCGCGCGTCTTCGACACTGAAGACCTCTGCCATGCGGCGGTCCAGGCCGGAAAGATCAACCCCGGCGACGTGCTCGTTATCCGCTACGAAGGCCCGCGCGGCGGCCCCGGCATGCGTGAGATGCTGGCCGTCACGGCCGCCATCAAGGGAATCCCCGAGCTGTCTGAAACCGTCGCTTTGTTAACAGACGGGCGCTTCTCCGGCGCGACGCGCGGCCTGATGGCCGGCCACGTCGCCCCAGAGGCCCAGCTTGGCGGCCCCATCGCCGCCGTCGAGGAGGGCGACACCATCACCTTCGACATCCCCGCCCGCACCCTCACGCTCAACGTCCCCGAAGCCGTCATCGCCGCCCGCCTCAGTGCCTGGAAGGCCCCCGAACCGCGCTACAAACGCGGCGTCATGGCCAAATACGCCAACAGCGTGACCAGCGCCAGCCTGGGGGCGGTGACGACGTAGGCTGGGATCAGTTGGGCCGATGGCCCTGATATATGAACTACGAACCTACGGAGGTGATTATGCTGAAACACATACCGAAGGATATGGAATGGTTCTTAGCCGATGTCATTCAGCAGTTCACCTTCGCAAATGGCGACAATCCTTCCGTTTGGGTCAACACTCATCTTATTAAATCGACATCTCCTGATGAGGCCTTTAAAAAGGCCTTGATCGTTGGTGAACGATACAACGACACTTATATCAACACGGATCAAGTGGAGGTCACGTCCACATTCCGTGGATTGAGAGATCTTCTTCTGATTTATGAGCCGTTGGAGGATGGGGCCGAGATCATCTGGACCGAGTACGACGATCTCTCCGAAGAGCAGATCGCAGCCATGGTTACTCCGAGAGAAAAGCTCGGAGCGTTCGTAGTTCACAGCGATGAGTCTCCTGTAACAAGAGACTCCGAGGAGAAGGAAGACGAAGAGCGGCTGGAATCTATCGAATCCCTTAACCTAGCCGCACAGGCCAAACGCGATGCTGGGGACTACCAAGAAGCATCAGCACTTTATGTGCAGTCCACTAGAGTATTACGGACGATTCATCGCAAATCAGAGCTCGCTTTTGCTTTGCGTCACGCCGCCGACCTGCACTCGCAAATTGGTCAGCTTGATCGAGCAGCGCGCGAGATAAAGGAAGCTATAGGCATTTATAGTGATACGGTCTACAAAGACCCGCTCGGGCTAGCAAACTCCTTCCGTATAGCCGCACTCAATCAAGAACGTCAAGCTCAAATAAGTTGGCGTCAAGCACAAGCGCTGTATAGCGAACTAGATAATCAGGATGGGATGGACGAAGCACGCCGCCACATCTCGATGGGAGACCAACAATGAACAACAACCACCCCCAACTCACCGGAGCCGAAATCCTCTGGGCCACTCTCGTCGGCGAAGGCGTCACCACCATCTTCGGCTATCCCGGCGGAGCCATCCTGCCCATCTACGACGCGCTGCGCAAGTTCCCCGTCCACCACGTCCTCGTCCGGCACGAGCAGTCCGCCGCGCACATGGCCGACGGCTACGCCCGCGCCTCCGGCCGCACCGGCGTCTGCATGGCCACCTCCGGCCCGGGCGCGACCAACCTGGTCACCGGCATCGCCACGGCCATGCTCGACTCCATCCCCATGGTCTGCATCACCGGCCAGGTGTCGTCGAAAGTCCTCGGCTCCGACGCCTTCCAGGAGATCGACATCACCGGCATCACCCTCCCCATCACCAAGCACAACTATCTCGTCACCCGCGCCGAAGACATCGCCCCGACCGTCCGCGAGGCCTTCCAGGTGGCGCGCTCCGGGCGCCCCGGCCCCGTGCTGGTCGACATCACCAAGGACGCCCAGCAGGCCACCGCGCCGTTCTCCTTCGAGGCCGCCGCTCCCCGGCCGCCACGACCGCACCCCATGCTCCGCGCCACCTCCGGGTCGATCGACGACGCTATCGCCCTGATCTGCGCCGCAAAAAAGCCCATCATCCTCGCCGGCCACGGCATCGTCGAGTCCGGCGCGCGCACCGAAGTCCTCGACTTCGCCGAGCGCCGCGGCATCCCCGTCGCCAGCACGCTGCTCGGCTTGGGGGCCTTCCCCACCTACCATCCCCTTTCGCTCGGCATGATGGGCATGCACGGCGAGAGCTGGGTCAACCAAGCCATCCAGCAGTCCGACCTCCTGCTCGCCTTCGGCATGCGCTTTGACGACCGCGTCACCGGCAACCTCGCCCAGTACGCCCCGCACGCCAAGAAGATCCACATCGACATCGACCCGTCGGAGATCAACAAAAACGTCAAGGTCGACGTTGCCCTCATCGGCGACCTCAAGCAGGTTATTGAAATGCTGCTTCCTCTCGTACCCAGTTGTTTGCCTCCCAAACTGCCTGAGGGTGGTTTAATTCCGCCAGAAGGTTTCAATGAGAACGCAAAGCGCTTTCCAGGGGCGCACTTCAACTATGGAGATCGCGGGCCAGTCCAGCATGCGATCAGAACCGCTGCGGCAAAACAGCTTGCCCAATCATCGCAAGCATGGCTTGACGAAGTCAACGCCATGAAGGGCACCGCCGCCGTCCGCGACATCATCAACCTCCCCGACAACGGCCACCTCTACGCCGCCCACGTCATCCACGACATTTGGAAGGAGGCGCTCGCCGCCGGCCGCCTCGCCCAGACCGTCATCGTCACCGACGTGGGCCAGCACCAGATGTGGGAGGCGCAGTACTTCAAGCACGATGCCCCACGCAGCCTGATCACCTCCGGCGGCCTCGGCACCATGGGCTTCGCCCTACCCGCCGCCATCGGCGCCAAGGCCGCCTGCCCCGAGAAGGACGTCTGGGTCATCGCCGGTGACGGCGGCTTCCAGATGACCGCCGCCGAGCTCTCCACCATCCAGCAGGAAGGCCTGGCCATCAACATCGCTGTCATTAACAACGGCTTCCTCGGCATGGTCCGCCAGTGGCAGGAGACCTTTTACGAAAAGAACTACGCCGCCAGCCCTATCCTCTCCCCCGACTTTGTGCTGCTGGCCGCCGCCCACGGCATCGCCGGAGCCCACGTTGCTAAACGCAGCGACGTGATCCCGACCGTGACGAAGGCCCGCATCAGCGGCAAACCCTTCCTCATCGACTTCCAGGTGGAAAAGGAAGACGGCGTCTACCCGATGATCGCGCCGGGGGCGGCCCTGCATGAGATGGTAAGAAGACCGCAGGCGAACCCGTTATTGGAGACGGCGGAGGATGAGTAGCGTGGGTACGCAGCCTCGCAAATTCGAGACAGATTTCCTAAGTGAATACAGTGATGACGCCCTGTTAGACGAACTGCGACGGATTGCTGCTCTTCTTCCACCCGGTGAACTACTCACACAAAGCAATTTCGACCGGTGTAAGCCCAAAGTCGCCAAGAACACGATCCAACGCCGGTTTGGGGGATGGAAAGAGGCTCTCGAAAAAGCTGGGATTTCTGATCGGTATAGCGGCGCGCAGATTTCTGAAAAGATGCGCTTACAGCACGGTAAATCGATGCCTCATGACGAAGTCATCGCAGAAATAAAAAGAGTTCATGGACTCCTCGGTGAAGAATGGGTGACGGTAGATAACTCTAATGCACATTCCCTTATTGAGGCTGGCGTCGTTCGGCGCAGATTTGGAAGTTTTCGGAAGGCTCTGGATGCTGCGGGCATTCAGAGCCACCCGCGTGCGCTTCGTCCTCTTAGTGACGCTAAATGCTTCGAGAACCTTGCTGAAGTTTGGACGCATTACGGACGCTCACCACAATATAGAGAAATGTTTAGTCCTCCTTCGGTGATACAAGGAAAGACCTATGTAACAAGGTGGAAGACTTGGCGTAAAGCACTCACGGAGTTCGTTGCTTGGGCTAACGAGAATAATGATTCACAAGAACTGGTAGAGCTTTCAATCGTCGGTTCGAGCTTTGCTTACAGTCAACCAGCCATCAAGAGACTAGAAGCTGACAACCGGGAGATTCGGCCGGGGCTTAGGTTCAAGGTATTCCGCCGGGACGGATTTAGATGCGTAGCCTGCGGTCGAAGTCCAGCAACACACTTCAATATCGAGTTGCACGCGGACCACATCATTGCGGTAGCGAACGGCGGTAAGACCATCATCGAAAGCCTACAAACCCTCTGCCGAGACTGCAATCTTGGCAAAGGCAAGAGCTAATCGCGGGCGACAGGGTGACTTAACATGACATCGATTTTTCGGATAATAATAGCGTTATTCCTTGGTTCGGCACTGTTAGCCCCGGCCCAGCAGCGCACCGCCGAACTCCGCATCCGCATCCTCAACGCCCGGACTAACCAGCCCATCGCCGACGAGCGCCTCAACGTCGCGCTTGCCGCCGACCAGATCGGCTCCGTCGCCCTGCCTACCGACAAGACCGGCACCATCGTCGTCGACCTCACCCGGCCCGAGAACCGCGCCCGCACCACCCTCCGCCTCCTTGCCAATATGTACGCCGATTGCCGCCCCCGCGCCGAGCTCTAC
>CAXTWP010000010.1:0-6194 GCA_964247945.1 uncultured Acidobacteriaceae bacterium
CCACCTGGATCTCATTCTGCGGCTCGTCATTGCCGCGCCGGAACTGCTGCGGTTCGGGCTTCATCTCGCAGGCGGTCGCCGTGTCGACCACCTTGAGATTCCGCAGCTTCTCCCGATACTTGTCCATCGGGTGGCCGGAGACGAAGAAGCCCAGCACATCCTTCTCGTTCTGCAGCCGCGTATGCTCGTCCCACTCGGCGACGCTCGGCAGCGCGGCTTCCTGCGATTTCGACAAAGCCACAGGCCCATCGTCGAAGATGCCGAACAACCCGTGCTGCCCGGCCGCCGCGTCACGCTGCTCCTTCTGCGCCCGCTCCATCGCCTTGTCGAGCGCCGCCGTTACCTGCGCCCGGCCACCGAAACAGTCCATCGCCCCGGCTTTGATCAGCGACTCCAGCACCCGCTTGTTCAGCAGCCGCAGGTCCACCTTGGCGCAGAACTCCCACAGGTCGGTAAACCCTGCACTTCCCGCCGCCCGCAGCGCACTCCGCGCCGTTATGATCGACTCGATCGCATTGTGGCCCACATTCTTGATCGCCGCCAGCCCAAACCCGATCGCTATCCCCGCGTCCGTCTTCGCCGGGGTAAAGTTCGCGTCCGACCCCTGCACGCTCGGCGGTACCACCGGGATATTGATCTCCCGGCACTCCGAGATGTACTTGACGACATTCTCCGGCTTCGAGGTCTCGCTCGTCAGCAGCGCCGCCATAAACTCCACCGGATAGTGCGTCTTCAGCCATGCCGTGTGATAGGCCAGCAGGGCATATGCCGCCGAGTGCGACTTGTTGAACCCATATCCCGCGAATTGCGCCATCAGGTCGAACAGCCTTCCCGCGACATCTTTGGGGTGCTTCTTCGCCGCCGCGCCCGACATGAACCGCTCGCGCTGCTTGTTCATCTCCGCGGGATCTTTCTTCCCCATCGCTCGCCGCAGCAGATCGGCTTCGCCCAGCGAGTAGCCCGCCACCGTCGCCGCGATCTGCATCACCTGCTCCTGGTAGACGATGACGCCCAGCGTCTCTTTCAGCAGCGGCTCCAGCTCCGGCAGCATGTACTCCACCACCCGTCGACCCCACTTGCGCTCGATGAAGTCATCGATCATCCCGCCCTGGATCGGCCCCGGCCGGAACAGCGCGTTCAATGCCGTCAGGTCCTCGACCGTGTTCGGCTTGTAACGCCGCAGCACGTCCCGCATCCCGCCTGACTCAAACTGGAAGACCCCCGAGGTGAGCGCGCGATGGAAGACCTGCTCATACGTCTTCACGTCGTCGAGCGCAATCGTCGCCATATCGACCAGCGTTCCGGTGGTTTGCTGGATCAGCTTCAATGCGTCGTCGATCACGGTCAGGGTCGTCAGACCCAGGAAATCCATCTTCAGCAGGCCCATCTTCTCGATGGCCTTCATGTCGTACGCAGTTACGATAGAGTCGTCCTTGGCGCGCGTCACCGGGCAAAGCTCCGTCAGCGGCTGCGGCGCGATCACCACGCCCGCCGCATGGACGCCGGCTCCGCGCACCAGTCCCTCCAGTCGGAGCGCCGCGTCGATCAGCTCCTTAATTTTGGGATCGCCCTCGTAAGCCTGCTCCAGCGCGCGCGAGTCCTTCAGCGCCTGGTCGATCGTGATCCCGATCGTCGCTGGAATCATCTTGGCGATGCGGTCGACCTCGCCGTAAGGCATGTCCAGCGCACGTCCAACGTCCTTGATCGCCGCCTTCGCCGCCATCGTGTTGAAGGTAATGATCTGCGCCACCTGGTCGCGCCCGTACTTGCGGTTGACATAATCGATCACCTCGCCGCGCCGGTTCATGCAGAAGTCGATGTCGATATCCGGCATCGACACCCGCTCAGGGTTCAGGAACCGCTCAAACAGCAGCTCGTTCTGTAGAGGATCGATGTCCGTGATCTCCATGCAGTAGGCCACCAGCGATCCCGCAGCAGACCCGCGTCCCGGCCCCACCGGGATGCTCTGCTCCCGCGCATACCGGATGAAGTCCCACACAATCATGAAGTAGCCGGGAAACTTCATCTGCTTGATGCACTCCAGCTCCCGGTCCAGCCGCGCCTGGTACTCCGGGATCGTCTTCTTCAGCAACCCGCGCGACCGCAGATGCTCGACCGCCGTACCTAGCCGCTTCGCCAGCCCCTCCCGGCACACCTGCTCAAAGTAGCTGTCGAGCGTCTCCCCCTCCGGCACCGGAAAGTCCGGGAACGGGTTGTCCACCTTGGTCATCTTCAGGTTGCAGCGGTCGACAAACTGCATCGTCCGCGTGCAGACCTCGGGCGTCTGCGCGAACGTCCGGTGCATCTCCTCCGAGGATTTCAGGTAGAACTCGTTGGTGTCGAACTTGAACCGCTTCGGGTCGTTCATGCTGCCCGCCGTCTGCACGCACAGCAGGATCTCGTGTGCACGCGAGTCGTCCCCCGCGACGTAGTGCGCGTCGTTGGTCGCGACCAGCGGGATGCCCAGCTCGCGCTCCATCGTAAATAGCTGGTCGCAAACCCCCTTGTCCGGCGCAAGGCCGTGGTCTTGCAGCTCCAGAAAGAAGTTCCCCTTGCCGAACATCTCCGCAAACAGTCCTGCCGTCCGCTTGGCCTCCTCGTACTTGCCAGCCATCAGGTGCTGGTTGACCTCGCCCGCCAAGCACCCCGAGAAACCGATCAGCCCCTCCGTATGCTTGGCAAGAAAGTCTTTCGACACCCGCGGCTTGCGATAGAACCCATGCAGCGCGGCCTCGCTCGTCAGCCGAACCAGGTTTCGGTAGCCAGCCTCGTTCTCCGCCAGCACCAGAAAGTGGTTGTACTTGTCCCCCTCGGGCGCGGCCCGGTGGTCGTCGTTCTTGCACAGGTAGAGCTCGCACCCAAGGATGGGCTTCAGTCCTTTCTTCCCCATCGCGTCGAAGAAGTGCACCGCCCCATAGATGTTGCCGTGGTCGGTCATGGCCGCCGCCGTCTGGCCCATCTTGCTGAGGTGCGCGGCAAGCTTGTCCACATCGCAAGCGCCGTCGAGAAGGGAATAATCCGTATGTAGATGAAGATGGGTAAACTCTGCCGCCATCCCCTTATTTTAGGCGTTCCGCGCCGCGCCCCTGGTGCGGAAAAGGCGTCCCAAACTCTGGCGGACAGCCATGCGGTCGCGCCTAACTGCCGGCCTTGTTGTCCAGCACAGGCCGCGTCATCAACTCGTCCGCGTCGTAACGCCTGGTCCGAAGTGGCTGTACCTTGGACCCGGACCGCAGCTTCTCCCAATCGCCATCACGGTAGCTGCCCACCACAATCGTGTTTCCAGTGGCGGACAGAAATCTTGCTCCGTCAGCGGAAAACACCTCTCCCCGAGCCATGTTGACGACCGCGACGTGCGACGCGCCCAGGCCGCCATCGGTCATCGTGACCAGCAACGCGGCCACTCCGGCGCTGGTCTCTAGCTCCTTCACGGTGTTGACCACGAAGAACTCCGCCATGATCTTGCGATCCTTGCCGTCCGCCAGCGTGTACGCATGGAGCGACTGTCCCTCGTTTTCGTAGCCGCCGGCCCCGTCCAGACCGGAGTAAAGAACGGTCCGGCCGCTATCCACCAGCCAGGCCTTTTGAGCGGCACCCGCAATCTTACGCTCGGTCCCGTCTACCGTGGCGTAAAGTGCCGCTCCGGGAGCCCGCAGATGCACCGCCGTCGCAACCTGGCCATAGCTCGAGCAGGATAGCACCGCAAGAACCATTCTTCCTATCCATCGCATGACCGTTCTCCATTGCGGACGCCCTCTTTGGCTTACAGCGAGATCGGCTCGAACTGAGGACGCCAGAAACCCGCGCGCTCCAGAACCAGCAGCCGCTGCTTCAGGATCGGCTTACCCGGACACGCCAGGTGGTTTCCCCAGCTCTTGCCGCCCATCGAATGATACCCGAGCCCAAAATCCGCCGGTGTCTCCGCCAACTGCAACGGCACATCCTCATTCCACTTCAGCCATCCCAGCAGAGTGGCAAGGTTGCTGATCTGCGATGAGGTCAGCTCATCGCCGCTCTCGCCTTCATTCTCCACACTCAGCCAGTGCCGGTTGCCGCTCATCTGCGCCCAGGCGGCATCATCCGTGTCCACAAACTGTTCCAGCGCTCCGATCTTGGGGTTACCGAAGTGCGCCGAGACCTTGGCCCGGGCCTGATTGAACCACGAGTACGTTCCCGCCTCCGTGCCTTGCTGAATGTGAAGCACTAGACCGTGCAGCGGCCTGATCATCGCTCCCTTGTTGAAGTTATGAGAGACAGGCTTCTTCACGGCGATATCCTCCAGCCACATAGATCCTCCTGAGATCGTCCCCGGGGGGACGGCTACAGAGGTAGTGTGGCCAAGGCACAATCCGTTACACACTGCACCCCAGCTATACTCAACCCATATGCCCGCCCTCATCGAAGCGATCCACATCAAGCGCAAGTCCGTCTTCGAGCTCGACAACGCGCCCTACACCTGCCTCGACTCCGACATCACCACGCCCACCGCGCGCGGCGGCCAGACCCTCGTCCGCCTCAAGATGCGCAACCTGCTCACCAGCGCCGTCTTCGAAAAGACCTTCAAGGCCGGCGACAAGTTCAAGGAGCCCGACCTCCAGCTCGTCCCCGCCAGCTTCCTCTACTCGGACGGCGACGGCTTCCACTTCCTCGATCAGGGCAGCTTCGAAACCCTCACCCTCACCGACGCCATGATGGGCAACGCCCTGGACTTCCTGCTCGAAGGCACCCTGCTCCAGGTCCATATGTACAACGGCAACCCCATTGGCCTGCAACTGCCGATCTTCGTCGAACTCGAAGTCGCCTCCACCGAGCCCGCCGCCCGCGGCGACTCTTCGAGCGGCAGCGGCACCAAGCCCGCCCGCCTCGAAACCGGCCTAGAGATTCGCGTTCCCCTCTTCATCAAGCAAGGCGAAAAGGTCAAGGTCGCCACGGAAACCCGCGACTTCGCCGGCCGCGCCTAATACGGCTTTATCCCCGTGACTTCAGGCTAAAGCCTAGGAACAGCCTCGGGCTGAAGACGGGATCACGCCGCCAACGACCTTAGTGCACCGTCTTCATGCGCCGGCTCATAAAATCCATTAACAGGTAGTTTCCCAAGTTCGCCGGACTGGTGAAATACGCCTTCCCCCGACACATCGCGCTCACCCGCTGTACGAACTGGACCAATGCGTAATCCTGCGCCAGCATAAATGTGGTAATCATTACGATCTGCTTCATGTCCTTATTCTGCTTGGCCAGTACCCGCTGCGCAAGCCGCAAACCTTCGCGGGTATTGGTGTAGTGCGGCCCCACCTTAACCCGCGGCAGCTGCGAGATAGGTAGCTCCTCGGCCGTATCGTGGAAAAGGACCAGATTCAAGGTGTCGCCCGGAAATTGCGTCCGAATGAGGTGCGAGAGCGCCATGGCCACGCGCTTTGCCGGGGTGAAGCGATCCTCGCCGTAGAGGATCATAGAGTGCGAGCAGTCCAGCAGCACCACCGTCGCGCACGACGACTGGTAATCCGACTGATGCACATGCACGTCGGAGTACTCAATATTCAGCGGCGTCCGCTCCTCGCCGTCCACCGCCGTCGCGATGCCCTCGCGCGCGAAGACGCTCGACAAGGTCGCGGTAATGTCCAGATTCAGGGTATCGCCGAATTCGTACAGCTTGCTACTGCCGTTGGTCTCGACGCCTGAAGCCTCGTGACGGGTGTCGTGGCGCCCGAGGTTCGACTTGCCCAGCGGTCCCAGCAGCTCGCGCAGCGCCTTGTACCCTAGGAAGTCCATACCCTTGTCGGTCACCTCGAACTTCGCCTGCGCCTCGCCCTCGCCGTTCTCGCCCTGGCCTTGGTCGGGCTGCTCGGCATTGATGAAGTTCTGCTCCTGCATCTTCTGGATGATCTGATCGATCAGTTCCTCGACCTGGTCGGCGGAGAGCTGCTCGTACTTGTCCTGCGCTTCCTCGTCGAAGAGTTCGCCCGAATCCAGCGCCTGCTTGATTGCCTCGCGCAGGTTCTCCATCGTCTGCTCGCCGTCGAAGTCCTGAAACCGTGAGAACGGATCCTGAAACCCTGAGTCGAGCAGAAACTCCGACAGCGCCTGCATCAGGTCTTCGAGACCTAACGCCGACGCCAAATCACCAGTGAACTTTGTATAGCGAACGCGCTTCACAATAATCCTGCTTCCATCTTCCTTAGGTCTGCAGCTGAGTA
>CAXTWP010000010.1:6204-11019 GCA_964247945.1 uncultured Acidobacteriaceae bacterium
TCGCCGGCCGAGAAACTACGCTCCTCCGTCCGGCTTAGTCGCTTGTGGGCGTACATGCCTTCGAGCAGGAACTCCGCCGCGCTGACCGCGACCTCAGCCTTCGCCTTGCCATTCACCTTCAGCGGTGAGAGCTTTTCGAACAGCCCTTGGATCTGCTGCAACTCGGCCAAGGAACCGGCGGAGGGTTGAGCATCGTTCAACTGCACCGTGCCGCCAAGATTGAACCACTGCTCAATCTGCTGCGTGTTGATCTCGGCGAAGTACTGGTCGAAGACGGTCGCGACCGCGCCCCGAATGATCTCGCGAATGACCGTGTCGGCCCCGCGCATCTCGCCCTCGTACTCGAGCTCGATTTTGCCCGAGATGCCCGGTAACGCGGTGTAGATGTCGCCGACGCGGGGAACGACCAGCGTTTCGCCGTGGAGAAACGCTCGGCGCTCGGCGTTTGAGATCACCAGCTCCATGGTTGAGATTGGCAGCCGCTGCGACACGCCCGAACGCTTGTCGACCTTCTTGTCCTCGCGGGCCGAAAAGGCGACCTGCTCGACGATCTGGCGGATGTAGTGCGGGATCTGGACGTCGCCGCCGCGCTTCGACCATGCTTCCTGCGTCGTGATGGCGATGGCCTCGTCGACGCTCTCAGGGTAGTGCGTGCGAATCTCGGAGCCGATACGGTCCTTGAGCGGCGTGACGATCTTGCCGCGCGCCGTGTAGTCTTCAGGGTTTGCCGAGAAGACGATGGCCACGTCCAGCTTCAGCCGCACCGGGTAGCCTTTAATCTGGACATCGCCTTCCTGCATGATGTTGAAGAGCGCGACCTGGATCTTGCCGGCGAGGTCCGGCACCTCGTTGATGGCGAAGATGCCCCGGTTCGCGCGCGGCAGGAGCCCGTAGTGCATGGTCAGTTCGGAGCCCAGGTCCTGGTTCGAACGCGCCGCCTTGATGGGGTCGATGTCGCCCACCAGGTCGGCCACCGTCACGTCCGGGGTCGCAAGCTTTTCGACGTACCGATCGTCCGGCGTCATCCACGCGATCGGGGTCGCGTCTCCCATGCGGGCGATCAGGTCGCGGGAGAACTTCGACAGCGGGGCGTAGGGGTTGTCGCGCACCTCGGACCCCGCCACATAGGGACTCATCGGGTCGAGCAGTGTCGTCAAGGCCCGCAGAATGCGTGACTTGGCCTGCCCGCGTAGTCCCAGCAGGATGAAGTTGTGCTTTGACAGCACAGCGTTGACGATCTGCGGGATAACCGTGTCTTCGTAGCCGACGATGCCGGGAAAGAGCGGCTCATCCGAGGTGCCTTTGGCGCGCAGGCGCGCGATCAGATTTTCGCGCAGTTCATCTTTGACGGAGCGCCGAAGACGTGCGGGAGTATATTCACTGGCGCGCAGCGCGCCTAAGGTCTCAGGGAGGGAAGTCGCCATATCGGGAGTATAGACGTTCGCCACCGGGCAAAAGGTGCGACCGGCCAACCTTGTGCATCGCGTCAACGCCTATTCGTCGTTCTCCCGCAGCTTGGCGATGACGCCGAAGTCCTCAAGCGTGGTAGTGTCACCCTTCACCTCGCCGGTCTCGGCCAGCTCTCGCAGCAGCCGCCGCATGATCTTGCCGGAGCGCGTCTTGGGGAGCGTCTCGGTAAAGCGCAGGTCATCCGGCCGGGCCAGAGCGCCGATCTCTTTGGCCACCCACTGCCGCAGCTCCTGCTTCAGTGCGTCTGAAGGCTCGTGCCCGCCTTCGAGCGTGACAAAGGCGGCGATCGCCTGGCCCTTTATCTCGTCAGAGCGCCCGACCACCGCCGCCTCCGCCACCTTGGCGTGGGCCACGAGCGCCGACTCGATCTCCATGGTGCCCAACCGGTGCCCGCTTACGTTGATCACGTCGTCGACACGGCCCATCAGCCAGAAGTAGCCATCCTCATCTCGCCGAGCGCCGTCGCCGGTGAAGTAGCTGCCGGGAACCTCGGAAAAGTAGGCCTGCTTGTAGCGTTCGTGGTCGCCGTAGATGGTGCGAGCCATCGCGGGCCAGGGCTTGCGGATGACGAGCAGGCCACCCTGCCCGTCCGGCACCGGCTGGCCTTCCTTGGTCACGACCTCCGGGACTATCCCAAAGAACGGCTTGGTCGCCGAGCCCGGCTTGGTCGCCACGGCCCCGGGCAGCGGCGCGATCATGTGCGCGCCGGTCTCGGTCTGCCAGTAAGTGTCGACAATGGGACAGCGCTCCTTGCCGATTACCCGGTGGAACCACATCCACGCTTCGGGGTTGATCGGCTCGCCCACGGTCGCCAGCAGCCGCAGCGAAGCCAGCGAGTACGGCTTGACCCACTGCGCGCCCCACTTGGTAAAGGCGCGGATCGCCGTCGGGGCGGTGTAAAAAACCGAGACCTTGTGCGCGTCCACGGTCTTCCAGAAGCGGTCCGGTTCGGGCCAGTTCGGCGCGCCTTCGTACATCACCACCGTCGCGCCGTTCTGGAGCGGCCCGTAGACGACGTAGCTGTGTCCGGTCACCCAGCCGATGTCCGCTGTGCACCAGTACACGTCCTCCTCGCGCAGATCGAAGACGTATTTGGTGGTCAGATAGGTCTGCACGGAGTAGCCGCCCGTCGTATGCACCAGGCCCTTCGGCTTGCCCGTGGTGCCGGAGGTGTAGAGAATGTAGAGCGGGTCCTCGGTGTCCATCCACTCCGGCGGGCAGTCAGTCGCGGCGGCGGCCATGGCCTCGTGCCACCAGATGTCCCGCCCGGCCTGCATCGGCACAGAGGCGGTGGGCGCACGCCGGAAGACGGCCACGTTTTTGACCGTCGAGCATTTCGTCAGCGCCTCATCGACGATCGCCTTCAGCTTGATCTCGCCGCCGCGACGGTAGCTGATGTCCTGGGTAACTACCGCCACGCAGCCTGAGTCGTTTACCCGGTCCGCAATCGCGTGCGCCGCGAAGCCGCCAAAGACCACCGAATGCACCGCACCAATACGCGCGCAGGCGAGCAGCGCAATGGCCAGTTCCGGGCACACGCCCATGTAGATGGCGACACGATCGCCCTTCACCACGCCGAAACCCTTCAGGACATTGGCAAAGCGCCGCACCTGCTCATGCAGTTCGCCATAGGTCAGCCTGCGGACCTCGCCCGGCTCGCCCTCCCACAGCAGCGCGACCTTATCCTTGCGCGGTCCAAGAGCATGGCGGTCAACGCAGTTATGGCACATGTTCAACTTGCCGCCCACGAACCACTTCGACTCGCTGATCTCTCCTTGCAGCACCGCCGTCCAAGGCGCGAACCACTCCAGCCCGGCGGCGGCCTCGGCCCAGAACACCTCCGGCTGCTCGACGCTGCGGCGGTACATGGCTTGGTACTCGGCCTCACTCTTCACGTAAGCCTTAGCCGCGAACTCCGCCGGAGGTGGAAACACCCGGTTTTCCCGCAGCAGAGAGTTCATGTTAGTCCCGACACTCTCGTTCCCCGTCAACCTCGCCATGCGCATGCTCTCCCAAAACAAACCGGCTGGCATCGTTCTACCAGCCGCATTGTTTACTGTCCAACTACGCTGTGTTCCTCACGTCGTTTGCCAGCGAAAAGGGACGGTCGTGGTGGAGATTGTTACCGTATGAACAGGGCCTTTACATTCGATCTCTCACCGGGGTACGGTGGGTAGCCTGCGGGAGTCTATTTATGTAAAGCGATATATTCTGGTCCAGAAAGTGTGTAGCTCCAGCACTCTCCGCCAATAGAACATTTTAGCAGCGCAATGCGGCCGTGTTCGCACCGGCCCTGCACCGAAAGGCATCATGGCACTCTCATTTCTCGACCGCAGCCGTTCAATGGCTCGCCCGGGCTACAGCCGGTGGCTTGTTCCACCGTCCGCGCTGGCGTTCCATCTTTCCATCGGTCAGGTCTATTCGTTTTCCGTGTTCAAGAACCCGCTGCTCGCGCTGCATGGCCCTGACGGCACCGCCTGGAGCCTTGAACAGGTCGGCTTCATCTTCTCCCTCGCTATCGGTGTTCTCGGGCTGTCGGCGGCTCTCTTCGGCGCGTGGCTGGAGCGCGTCGGACCGCGTCGCGCCATGTTCTACTCAGCCATCTGCTTCAGCACCGGCTTCTATATCGCTTCACTCGGCGCGAGCATCCACTCCCTGGCGCTGGTGTACTTCGGGTATGGGGTAGTCGGAGGCATCGGTCTCGGCCTCGGCTATATCTCCCCGGTCTCCACCTTGATCAAGTGGTTCCCTGATCGTCCGGGCCTGGCCACCGGTCTGGCGGTGATGGGTTTTGGCGGCGGTGCCATGGTCGGCGGCCCCCTCGCCAACCAACTCATGGCTCATTTCAAGGTGACTGGGCCGATCGCCGGTCTGGCACCGATCCCCGCCACTATGCTCACGATGGGTACGGTCTACTTCCTGTTTATGATGTACGGCGCGTTTACCATTCGCGTGCCCGAAGCGGGCTGGAAGCCCACGGGCTGGACGCCGCCGGTAAAGCAGGCCGCGATGATCTCCAGCCACAACGTCGCTGTGTCCGAGGCTTGGCGTACCCCGCAGTTCTGGCTGCTCTGGGTCATGCTGTTCTGCAATGTGACGGCGGGCATCGGTATTCTCGAATAGGCCTCGCCGATGATCCAGGACCTGTTCAAGGGCCGCATCAACGCGGTCGCCGCCGTCGGATTCGTCGGCATCCTCAGCATCTTCAACATGGCGGGCCGCTTTCTCTGGGCAGCCGTCTCGGACTATGTCGGGCGCAAGATTACCTACTTCATGTTCTTCACGTTAGGAGCGGTTCTCTACTTCTTCCTGCCTTACACGCGACTGGACCAGCTTGATTCAGTC
>CAXTWP010000010.1:11029-22097 GCA_964247945.1 uncultured Acidobacteriaceae bacterium
GATTCAGTCAGCCTCTTTGTAGTAACGGCGGCGGCTTTGTTGAGTATGTACGGCGGCGGCTTCGCCACGATGCCCGCTTATCTGAAAGATCTTTTCGGCGGCTACAACGTCTCCGCCATCTTTGGGCGCCTGCTCACCTCCTGGTCGTGCGCCGGTATAATCGGCCCGCTGATCGTCAACGGCATCCTCGACCACTACATCAAGAACCATCTGCCGAAGCAGCAGGCCTATCCACTTATTCTGCACATCATGTCGGGTTTACTGGTCGTCGGCTTTCTTGCCAATCTGCTGGTCAGGCCGGTAGCCGAAAAGTATTGGCTCAAGGACAAGGAAGTTCCGATGCCGGTCGCCCCATCCAGCAAGCACAAAGCCCGTCGTATGGAGCCTTCGTATGGCAAGTAACGAAAGTAAGTCCTCTCCTCTTCTGATCGTCGCCGCCTGGGCCATTGTTATTCTGCCGGCAGCATGGGGATTGAATCTTACGGTCCAGAACGCGCTGAAGATCTTCGTAAAGCCGGTCTCGGTAAAGATTGGTTCGCCGAACCCTATGCGATAGTGCTCAAAACGGCACAAAAGTTGCGCTGCATGGAGACAGGTCACGGAAGCACTTCCCAACAGTGTGCCATTTCTGGTCATATGGTTCCGCTGGTAATCGTCACACTCGCTCAGACGAACGCGATTGCCTGCCAGAGGAAGACAACCATGTTTACTGCCGGACTCATTGCCTTGACGTTTCTCGGATTAGTAGTCGCCCCTTGTGCCATTGGCCTTCGCATTCGCGCCGCGCTTCACCATGGACCGTCCACGCAGCCGGCTCCAAAAGCCATACATCGATAGACCTTGACGAACGCGCGTACGGTAGACTCACCTATGGGCGTCTACTGGCCAACCGCCATCGGCTTCTTCCTGGGGTTCAGCTTCGGGGTAGGCTGTGCGCTTGCGGTCCTGTACTCCATCTACAAGGGTGGGTACCAGGCCGCCGTCCGCGATTCTCAACTTACCGCGCCTCCGGCCCGCTACATAACCTCCCTCAACAGACACCGGCAGAAGCAGGGGTGACTAGGCTCCCTGGCGTCCCCTCAAATCCGCGCGAAGCTCCCGCAACTCACTGGTCAATACCCTCACCATCTCGCGGATCTCCTGGCGCTCCCGCTCTTCGGCGGATGGCTTTTTCGCCTCCACGTAGAACGTGCCATTCGGTTCTAGCACGCAACGTTCCACATCCGAAAACCCGTTCAGACCTTGCTTGTGCAGGACTGACAGAAGCTCAATCTCGGTCAGCGTCTCTTTGACCATCGCCGCTTTATCTACCCTCCCTTTAAGGATGAGCACCGTCTCCGTGCCTTCGAGGGCTTGATTGACCTTCGGCAAATGATAGAGAAACCGAACCAGCAGCCAATTGGTTGCCAGCAGAGAGAACGCTCCGATAAGGCCGCCCGTTATTGAATTGTCGTTGCCGATGATCGCGTTTTGCACGGTGTTGGAGAGACTGAGCAGCACGACAAGGTCGAACGGGTTGAGCTGCGCCAGCTCCCGTTTACCGAAGAGCCGAAGAAAGATCACCAGACAGAGGTACACAACGACCGGCCGGATGACCTTCTCGAGAAAGGGCAACTCCATGTGGAACATGCTCGGGATCAAGGTTTCTCCTCACTTTGCGAGCCCACTAGGCATATCGTTGCTGGTGCCACTCCCACGCGCTGGCGACGATGGCGTCCAGATCGCCGTACTGCGGTGCCCAGCCCAGTTCCTGCTTGATCTTCTCCGAACTGGCCACCAGCACCGCCGGGTCGCCGTCGCGCTTGGGACACTCGACGACATCGACTGGCCGTCCTGTTACCCGCCGCACCGATTCGATCACCTGGAGCACACTGAAGCCTTCTCCATTGCCGATGTTGTAGACCATAAAGCTGGTACTTTCCAAGGCTTTTAAGGCCAGCATGTGCGCCTGGGCCAGGTCTTCGACATGGATGTAGTCCCGGACGCAGGTTCCGTCCGGGGTGGGGTAGTCTCGTCCAAAGACCTTGATACTGTCTCTTCGGCCGAGCGCTACGTCGAGGATAAGCGGGATCAGATGCGATTCCGGCTCATGCGCCTCGCCGTAGCCTGGCTGACCTCCAACAGACCGGATGGCTCCGGCTACGTTGAAATAGCGCAAGCTGGCATAGCGCAGGCCGTGAATCTGGTTCATCCACTTCAACATACGCTCGACCATCAGCTTGCTTTCGCCGTAAGGATTGGTCGGCAGCAGCCGTGCATCTTCAAGAATGGGGGTGCTGAGCGGCTCGCCGTAGCAGGCGGCGGTTGAACTGAAGACCAGGCGGCGGTGCCCCGTTGCCTCCATCGCTTCCAGCAGCGTCAAGGTCGCTGCCGTATTCCCGCGGAAGTAGAGTTCCGGCCGCTTCATACTTTCGCCCGCCTCGATCAGCGCTGCAAAGTGCATGACGCCGTCGAAGTTGCCTTCGGCGAGGGTTCGCTCGATCAGGCTCCGGTCCGCCAGGTCGCCTTCTACCAGACGGACATTGTCCGGAACGGCAGTACGACTGCTGTGGCAAAAGTTGTCATACACCGTGACCTCATCTCCAGCCGCGGCAAGGATGCGCGCCACAGTGCCTCCGATGTAACCGGCACCCCCCGTCACCAGAATCTTCATGCAGTCTCCTAACCTTTTCTTTCTATCCTCCGTTAAACGTATCAGCGTTCGACATCGCAGCCTCGCGGAGGAGGCGGAATATCCTGAAGCGTCTTTCTACCGAACTTCTGTATCGTTGGCGGTTAATAGCATATATAGAGGAAATGCAAACCGTGTGGGCGCGTGTGTCGTAAACTAAGACTGGTCAATTGCAAGTGACCGGCAGTGCTCTCCCATGCTGCTGTTCGTCGATTGTGTTTCATTCAGGCGGGTTCGTCGAGTTACCGGAGAGTAACAACGTCGTGGTCGAGATTCGTGCCGCTTTGAGCATCTCATCGGATCATCTTCGGAAACTATCCAACTCGGTCTTCCAAGGCCCCTAAGGATCTTTACTTTATGGCAAAGCCCTCTCGGATGGATGTGCTCGCTTCCCCGAACAATCTTCAGTTTTCACACTTCGGTATTCTGGACGCCGGCAAGCAAAGCAAAGGTTCTTTGCTCACTTCGCTGGTTGTCAACGTTACGATCGCCATCCTGGTTGTGATGTTGGGTCTTGCCGCCAAAAGAGTGAGCGACAACCGGCCGCATTACACGATGTTGGTGGACCCTACGATCGTTCCCAAGCCGCCGGAGATTGTGAAGCCCCGCGTGCTGCCCAAGCTACCAACTCCGCCCAGAGTTCAAGTTCAGCCGCCGAAGATCACTGTTCCGCAGGTAAAGACGCCTGACGTTCCGGTACCTGCGGTCGTCCATATGAACCAGCCGGCACCGGTTGTCGCGCCGGCCGCTCCCAAGCGCGTCATCGCGCCGGCCGCTCCCGTGGTTGTCAGCCTGGCCCGCGCGGAGGCCGCTTCAGTTCCCAACAATGCGCCACATCCTTCGGCCGTCGCACTGGGACGCTCCGACAATCCGATAGCTCCCTCGAATGCGCCGGCAACCGCCTCTGTCAATCTCGGGCAGCGGGGTCTGGCGGGAATGCCCGCTACAAACAGCGGCAGCGGTCCTGCGGCATCTCGGGTCAGCCTTGGTAATGGAAGCACGGGCAGTTCGGTGCTCGCCGGAGGCGGTCCGCGTGAGGTACAGGGGGTTAAGCTTGGCGTTCCGGGCGGCACCGGCCCGAACACCGCGACCGGCCGTGTGGCCGGACCGGTCAACCTTGGCGTCGCCGTGACGCCCTCCATGCCGAAACCCGCCGCTGCTTCCGCAGGGGCGGTCCACACCGGGCCGAAGGTGATCTTCAAACCCAAGCCGGAATACACCGCCGAGGCGCGTTCCCTGCACATCGAAGGAACTGTTCTGGTGCGCCTCCGGGTCTCTTCCGCGGGCACGGTGCAGGTTCTTGGAGTGGCAAGCGGACTCGGCCACGGCCTCGACCAGGCCGCCGAGACGGCCGTTCGCGGGACCCGTTTCCAACCGGCGGTTGACGCCTCCGGCCATCCCACCGATTGGGAAGGCATTGTTAACGTCGCCTTTCAACTTGCCAGCTAAGCACCTTGCAAAACGCCGCATCGTCTAGTATCGAAGTATCGGGTTGCACCATGCAACCGCAGTCCAGGAGTCGTCTCGTCATGAACTTTCGTATCAGGACCACCGCCGCAGCGCTGCTGGCAGTCTCTGCCTTTAGCCTTCTTTCCGCCACGGCGGGTGCCTTGCCCATCTTCGGCAAGCGGAAACCTATGGATAAGGAGCTTCCTTCGCAGAAGCTGACCGCCAGCCAGAACGAGCTGATCGACAAATCCATCCTGCGTGAAAAAGAGGTCATCAAGACGCTGAAGGAGCGTACTCCGCTCGTTGAGACGTACATCCAGAACATGCGGCAGGATAAAGTCCTGATCCAGGCACCGGAGTCCGACCAGCACTTTCTGGGTCGTGTTGACTTCGACAAGGTGATTAACGACGATACTTACAAGCCCGGCGGAAGCCAGCAGAAGAAAGGCCTCTTCAAGCAGACGAGTTCCTTTCTTTCCGGCCTTTCCGGTGTCCTGCGTCTTAGCTTTCACGAGTCCGGCTTCGTGCAAATGGTTCTGATGGATTCAAACGGCTTCGATCGCCAACACTACGCATTTGGGTTCGTCCGCAACGAGTTTTTGGGCAATGTACCTACGTCGGTCTTCGATGTAACCCCCCTCTCCGGCAAGCGAAGCGTCGGCCGCTTCTTCGGCCGCATCTGGGTCGAGCGTCAGAACGGCAACGTAGTGCGCTTTAACGGCGACTTTGCAGGCAGCGTTGAGAATGTCAGCGAGTACTACCATTTTGACAGCTGGCGGACCAATGTGCAGCCAGACCTGTGGCTTCCGACGGCCTTCTATGTCGAGGAGAGCGATCCCAGGAGCAGCACTAAGACCCTCAAGTTCAAGGCCATCAACTATATTTGGGGATATGTCCTCAAGGTGCCGAATCGCGAGGCGGAGAGCACCTCGCTTGAGGTCGTCGGGGCAACCGATGTCTCAAACGACGCTCCCGATCTCAGCCCGTTGGGTGCCCAGCGCGAGTGGGTAAAACAGGCTGAGGACAACGTAATCGAGCGCCTCTTCCAGGCGGGACTTATTGATGCTCCCAGCGACTTCGATAAGACGCTCGCAGCCCTTGCCAATAACATCCTTATCTACAACGGGATTCAACTTTCGCGACCCATCCGCGTTCGTACCTTGCTGACCGAACCGCTTGAATCGGTCGCCATCGGCAACACGATCGTCCTCTCAAAGAGCCTTATCGACACCACCGCAATCGTTACTCAAGACGGCGCGCAGCAGATGGGCAACCTGAATGCAGTACTAGCGTTTCAACTTGCTCATATCATCCTTGGCCATCGGCTCGACACGAAGTATGCCTTCTCCGACTCCCTGCTCTTTCCCTCGACGTCGGTTTTCTCGAAGATCCCCATGCATCACACCGACGCCGACAACGAAGCGGCCGCCAAGCGCGCAATGGAGTTGCTCAGTGTTAAGGAACTTGCTGACGGTCAGCAGTACTTCGGTCTCTACCTCCAGCAACTGCAAGACCGCGCCAAGCCTCTTAAGGCCCTAACTGAGCCGATGATCGGCGACGGCTTACTCCGGGAGGATAAGGCGGGCGGCTTCTGGATGCAGGCCATGCTTCCGAAGGGCGGCAAACTCGACCAGGCAAATCTGAAGCAGCAGGCTGCCGTACCGCTCTCAAGCTTCCTTCGCTATGATCCTTGGACCGATCAGGTCATTACCATGCACGCGGCGTACGAGCCGCTTCTGATGGCCGCCGACAAGATGCCCTTTGAAGTGGAGCCCGTGTATATCAAGCTTAGCTACTTCAAGGCTCCAGCAGACCCTGCCGCCGCTCCGCCAGCTTCTGCTGCACCGTCTTCTCCCACCGACGCCGCACCTACGGCTACCGTCCCGGCGGCTCCTCCTCCACAGTAGGGCTTACGGGCTTTGGCTTTGTGAAGGCAAGTTACCTGAGAGTGGGCGCAAGTGAGTAGCCTGCAACAGCACGAAAGGCGTCCTACCGTCTAATAGCTCAAGGCGAGCAACGAAGTTATGCTGCTTCCTGGCCGATAAATCAAAGACGTTACGCGGGCCCCCCCGCGCAGACCCCCCGCGGGGACACTTATGTTCAAATGCTTCACTGTTTTCTTCCTCTTTACAGGAACATGCATCCTCCAAGGTCAAGCCCGTGCTACCGCCACCCGCAACGCCGAAGGCCAGATCGGCGGAAGCTATATCAACGGCTATGCCGACTACACCCTAAGCCGCTTCAACGGGATCGGTGCATATGCCGATCTCGATTTCCGTCACGGTATCGGCGTGGAAGCCGAGTACCACCACATCACCGATCTCGATCCAAACTACCTCATCTACCAGACTACGTATGAGGTTGGTGGGCGCTACTCCCGGCACTATGGCCGCTTTCAGCCATACGCCAAGGTGATGGTGGGTCGCGGCAACTTTAATTTTCCCGCGCCGGGTCCTAACCCGGACTATAACTACAGCTACAACCTATACGCTTTTGGCTTCGGGGTGGATATCCGCGCGTACCGGCGCATCAACGTTCGCGCAGAAGACGAGTTCCAGCAATGGCTTCCTGGCAGCGGGGCCGCCGCCGCCTTTATTCCTAATGGCCTAAGCCCCAATCTGCCGACTCTTGGCATCGCTTATCGCTTTAAATAGAGAACCCGCCTTGTGCGGCGGGTTCTAGGTCTAGCGATGGGGCGCTTTAGAAGTGGTAAGCTACGCCGATCGACGGCATCGAGACTACTTCATACCGGTTTGTCTTAAAATCGGTAATGCCAAAGTCGGGTGCCTTCGCCAAAAACCCGCGGTACTCCGCCCGTATGTCGAAGCTGGGACTAAGTTCGTACGCTACGCCCCCTCCAAACAAAGCACCGATATTCGTATTCTGCTTGGCATCAAGATTGTCCGTACCATAATCCTTAATCGGCGTAAAGATCAGCGCACCCACGCCCGCTTCAGCAAACGGGCTGAAGCTTCTAAAGTTGAGGTTGTAAACGTAGGCTACTGAGAGTTCCTGCTGTCGCGAGTGCACTCTCCCATTTGGGATGAAACTGGTGACGTACTTCTCCGAGTTCTGCGCAAAGCCATAGTTCGCCTCTAAAGCGCTTCGCGGCGTCAGCATGTATCGGTAACTGCCCAAAAAGCCGATTGTCTCGGTAGTTTTATTGTGGACGGCGTTGCCGGTCACATCCGGTCCAAACAGCCCAAAGGCACTTACGCTTACGTCTTGCCTGCTCTCCTGCCCAAAGGTGGTCATGGTCGACAGCGCCAGTGCACACAACAACATCATCTTCTTCATTCTTCGTTAAGCCCCTTAACCTGACCTAGCAGTACATCCGCGGCATAGCTCCGGGTCTCTCCAGGTACGCCTCGCGCGGGAGTTCCCGTTCATCCACTTCTCCTTATTGTACCCGCAGCAGCCGGTTCGGGCAGTTCCGCAAAAGGAACATCGCTAAGAGACTTGAACATTGGATTACCTTGCATACTCTGGCCCCGCTATTTATTAGGTTGCCGCCGCGTCCAAATCGGGTATCGCGTCTGGCGCTCTACGGGTACGTAGCCGTCGGTGACGCCCAGATGTCAACTGTGTAGAATTGCGGCAGGGCACTTGGAATGCATCCCAGATATTCGAGGAGAACACCGCACCATGAGCATGACGCCCCTCACCCCAGGAAAATTAGCCGGCATAAAGGCGGTCTCGAACGACCGCGGCATAATTGCTGCGGCTGCGATGGATCAGCGTGGCTCTCTGCAAAAGTCTATAGGCCAGGCCCGTGGCGCGGCTGCTGATAGCCATGACCTTGAGCAATTTAAGATCGACGTAACCGACGTCCTCACTCGCTATGCCTCAGCCATTCTGCTCGACCCTGAATACGGGTTGCCGGCCAGCAAGGTCCGCAACGGCAAGGGGCTTTTGCTCGCCTATGAGAAGACTGGCTATGACTCGGCTACTCCCGGCCGCCTGCCGGACCTGCTCGATGTGTGGAGCGTACGCCGCCTCAAAGAGGCGGGAGCCGACTGCATCAAAATTCTTCTGTACTACACGCCCTTCGAGAAGACGGCCATCAACGACCTAAAGCACGCATGGATTGAGCGCATCGGGGACGAATGCCGCGCGCTTGACGTCCCTTTCTTCCTGGAGTTTGTCGGCTATGATGCTCATGGAGACGACGAGAAGTCTCTTGCGTATGCCCTCAAGAAGCCTTCCATTGTCTCCGGTTCCATGGCTGAATTCGGGAAGGCTCGCTACAATGTCGACGTGCTCAAGGTCGAGGTTCCCATCGAGATGTCTTTTGTGGAAGGAACCCGCGCCTTCAAGGGCGAAAAGGCCTATAGTCGCGCCGAAGCTCTCCAGCACTTCCGCGATGCCGAAGCCATGACCCACAAGCCGTTCATCTATCTCTCCGCCGGCGTATCCAACCCTGTCTTCATTGAGACGCTCGAACTCGCCGCCGAGTCCGGCACCAAGTTCAACGGCGTCCTGTGCGGCCGCGCCACCTGGAAAGACGGCATCGCTGTCTACGCAACTCAAGGCGAGAGGCCTTTCCGCGAGTGGCTCGGAACCACTGGCGTTGAGAACATTCAGAATGTGAACAAGGCTCTCGAAGCCGCTACCCCTTGGTACACTAAGTTTGGCGCAACCAGTCTGGCGGAACTCGGCTAGGGCGTGTCGACATCTTGCGAGCCATTGGCAGGACAAGCGAGAGCAACCGTAGCTTGAAAGTTCTGTTCGTTCGAGGAGCGCTTAAAGAAGTCGGCAAGTCTAATTGTAGAGAGGCATTTGCCCAGTCCACGCCACATCTATATCTACACTCTACTTAGAATTATGTTGAGTGTTGTTGCTGAATGTTCCTTGGAGTAGGCAACAAATTAATCGTCTGCGGCGTTCCGTACCCGATTTCATGTCTGGCGCTAAACTGTAGCTCGCCCTCAGCCCATCTTCCTCGACCGGTCGGACTCATCGGCGAACTGGATGCTACCCATGCCACCGTCCGCCAGATCAACCGCCAGCAGCTCAGCGGAGGGTGGCTTGGCGTAGCTGGGATCACCCCCAACAGCGCCTCCAGCACCCCGGCTTCCTCTGGCCCTGAGCGGTCGCATAGGCTTACTTTTCGTTGTCCCGCCAGCACCGGCCAGTCGTGCGTCGGCTCGTTCACGCGGAAGTACACCAGGTTATGCAGATGGTAGAGGATGTGGCGGAACTCCTCGCTCACGTCGAGTACCAAGTCTTCCAGCTCCTCGCCCTGAGCAGATAGGTCAGCCAGCCCGGGCAATGCTCGTCTGAGAACGTACGCATTGACCCTTCCAGGTCGGACAGAGAGTAGGCGATAGACTGCGCCTCCTCGGTCGGATTCGGGAAGCGTTTCAGGGATTGGAGAGCCGCTAGCCTTTGGGCGAGCGACTCCATCGCCGAGGGTTCTTTAGCAGCCCGTTCATAGGTTAGCCGCTTCTCCTGAGGCCTCAGTCCAGGTTTCGGGGAGCTTCCGCTTGGGAGGTTTTGTATCCACGAAGAGCACGTATATCTCTTGAAGTCGGCCCTTGAACTGAGATAACTGGACGTTGATGACGCTGCCGTCATCGTTGTATCGAGAGATTTTCGACAGACTCCCGCTTTGATTAGGGATTGGAGTTCTCCGTTTCGGGCGCTTGCAGGATCGAACTCCAAGTGACGCCACTCTCGCCGCACCAGCCTTCGGCGACCACTTGAGTCCTGCTGATGTCGGCATCGCGCCACTCATCATTGACCTGCAAGACATCTCGTATCCAGCCAGCCTCACGCTCACTAAGCGGGCGAGATTCGACGCTATGAACCTCATCTATCGAACGGTCAGCATGTTGCCCGAAGAGGGTACGAAGATTCTCCCATCTGACATACTCCTCACTTTTGAAGGGCCGTGCCCATCACGTTCGCGATGATCGTTTATCCAGGCAAGAGCAAGGGCAATGGCAGCAGCGGATGCCCTTCGAGAATGACAGACCAAGGAGGGCAAGGGCGGGGCGAGAGGGCCGCGAGTCCTTTGCCAGCTGTTTTCCAGGCGGGCTTTGATGTCGCGTAGGCGGTTTGGATGAGGTGGGTGAGCGCGGCTCCGTCTACAGGTGTTCCTGGTATCAGCTTTACGTGGCGCATGCACTTGCCTGTTCCTTGTAAGAGGTTGGCTGGATCGGGCAGCGTTGCACCCTGGAAGAAGCTCACGTTGACGTGCGCGGTGAAGATGTTGACGTAGGCGAAGGGCGCGTCGCCCAGGCAGGCGACGGGGCAGCCGTCGTGCACGAGTTCGTGGACTTCATCGCCGCAGTTGCGCATGACCGCGAAACCAGTAAGTGGCGATGGTTCCGCGTTCGTGGCTATGCTCCTTCAGCCAGGTATCGATGGTGGGGTCGCGTTGTACCGTGTTGTTGAGCCGGAGGAGGTCGGTTTTCATGTATTGGGTTGGGTTGCGTCACTGTCCGGGATTGCGGCTGAAACGCCGATTCCCTCCGGGAAGGACAAACCAAGAAGGGCAACGGCAACGGCAGAAGCAGAGTCCCTTCGGGAATGACAAACCAAGAGGGGTAAGGGCAAGAACACGAGCAAAAGCGGCGGTGGAGTTAGTTATTGAGGTTGTCGGCGTTGAGGATGGTGTTGAACATCATGCGGAACTCGCCTACGTTTTGCCAGCGCCAGATGGGGTTGGTGGTGAAGAGGACGATCTCGCCTTTGCCCATGCGAGTTTTGACGACGGCGGCGCGGCCCTTGATCTCGTCGGCACCGTTCATGAGGCCGCTGAGGACGGCCTTTTCGCCGCCGGGGAAGCGCATAAGGACGTCGGATTTGTCCTGGTCGGGTTCCATGCGGAAGAGGGGACCGTTGGCCCAGCGGACGGGCATGGTCTTGCCGGTGTAGCCGTAGAAGATGGGGTCGTTGGGCTTGAGGATTTCGGCCTCGACGATGGGGCCGGGGGCGTAGAAC
>CAXTWP010000011.1:0-465 GCA_964247945.1 uncultured Acidobacteriaceae bacterium
GTGCGGGCGGTGGTGGTGGGCGGGGTTGGCTCGCTGCTGGTGACAGGAACGGCGGCGGCGGTGTTTCCGCGGCTGCGCAACGCGGACTCGTTGACGGCGGAGTCGCTGCGGGAGGCGGACCTGGAGCAGACAATCGCCGAGCCGGTCAATTAGCATCTAGAAGGCCAAGGAGAGGACGATGGAGTCCGGGAAGAAGTTTGCGCTCTGGGGCACGCTGCTGTTTCTGGTGGTGGTTGGGGTGCGCGTTGGGATGATCTATCGGCAGCGTCATGCGCCGGAGCCGGTGGCGGCGAAGCCGGAGTACAAGGTCGATGACGACGATCTGGTGTTTTTGAAAAAGAAGCGGCAGTCGTCGCTGGGGGACGCGAAGGAGCTGGTGGGGTCGACGATCTGGGTTTCGGCGGGCGGCCAGATGGATTATTACCCTTACGCCGCGCACCGGGCCGATTACGGGAAGAGCAAGGG
>CAXTWP010000011.1:475-21101 GCA_964247945.1 uncultured Acidobacteriaceae bacterium
CTGCTCGCGGCGACGCCGATGCGGATCAAGGACGCCTTTGAGCAGGTCGCGCCGAAGAATGCGACCTTTCGGATTCCGGGCGGCGACCGGCAGGTGCTGCTGGCGTTTACGCTGCCGCAGTCGTCCACGCCGACGGCTGAATACGCCATACCGGTGGGCTACAAGGAAGGCAAGGACTACACCTTTTATGTCGATGAGATCTTCTTCTACGACGATCCGCACGAGCTTTACAAGCACTGGGGGCCGGAGATATGGAAGGCCATCGACGAGCACCGGGTGGCGCTGGGGATGAACGAGCGGCAGGTGCAGCTGGCGCTGGGGCAGGTTTCGAAGAGTACCAGCAACGATTACGGCAACCGGATGGTGGTGTTTTCGAATTTGGGCAAGCCGTTTGCCGTAACGTTTATGAAGAATAAGGTCACGGCCTTTCGGCCGGATCAGGGATTTTAGCGGATGACGACGCAATACAGCTCCGGCCGCGGCTCCTCGGGGGGCTTCTGGATCTTTCTGCTCGCGCTGGTGCTGGGCGGGGCGACGGTGGTTGTGTTTCTGCATCGGGCGACCAGCGGGCTGCCGGTGCGGCTGGCCGGGTTGCTGGCGGGCCGGTCGTCGACTGTGGAGGTGTCGGTGCCCGCCGTGGTCGAGAAGATTCAGCGGCTGAACCGGCTGGAGACGGTGGTCTACTCGGTGGATACGGTGGTCGAGGGGACCAAGTCGAGCTTTGCCTTGCCGGATCTGCTGGCGGGCGACCGCATTCTGCTGATCGTGCATGGGCAGTCGATCGCGGGCGTCGATCTGGGGCAGCTGAAGCCTGAGGACGTGCGGATTGCCGAGGAGGGGGACAGCCGGTCCATCCACGTCACGCTGCCTGCGTCGAAGCTGTTTGTCACGACACTGGATAACCAGCACACGCGGGTGTATGCGCGGTCGACGGGCCTGCTGGTGCCGGTGGACCAGAACCTGGAATCGGAGACGCGGGCCAAGGCGCAGCAGCAACTGGAGCAGGCATCGTTGTCGGATGGCATTCTGGACGCGGCGCGCAAGAACGCCCGCGCCACGGTGACGGCGCTGCTCTACAGTCTGGGCTTTCAGAGCGTCGACGTAAACTGAACCAATCTGGCACATGGCGGCAACCGGTCCCGGAGCGTTGGTGCGCCACGTTGCCGTCCTGCGCTATCATCCACTGCATGGGCTTCTCATTCACAACCCGTCGCCTCGGTAGGAAGGTGGCTGCGCTCTCTTCTGTGTCCGACCTGCCGGACGCGGAGACGGCCTTGCCGCTGCTCAAGACGGTCGGCTGGGTCTCGGCGGGCGTGGGGGCGCTGGCGCTGGGGCTGGTGGTGGGCCGCGAGATTCGACAGCGATATAAGTTCCGTCGCCGGACCCCCTATGACTTCTATGCCCACTCGGGCGACAAGCACGAGATGGATTTTGGCCTCGGGATCTAACAGTGATTTAGCATCAGACGTATTGATGAGCACACCGACACTTGCTTTCTTGTTTCCCGGTCAGGGTTCCCAATCTGTCGGCATGGGCCGCGAACTGTATGAGAACTTCTCCGCCGCCAAGGCCGTCTTCGACGAGGCGGACGGGGCGCTCGGCTTTGCGCTCTCGAAGCTGATCTTCGAGGGGCCGGAGGAAGACCTGAGGCTGACCGAGCACACCCAGCCAGCCATCCTGACGGTCTCGGTGGCTGCGGCGCGGGTGCTGGCGGAGAAGGGGATCGCGCCGGGCTTCGTCGCGGGTCACTCGCTTGGCGAGTACAGCGCACACGTGGTCGCGGGCACCTTTGCCTTCGCGGACGCGGTGCGCACGGTACGCAATCGCGGACGCTACATGCAGGAGGCGGTGCCTTTCGGCGAAGGCGCGATGGCTGCCATCCTGGGACTGCCCGGGGCGCGAATCAACGACCTTTGCGCCCAGGTCTCGGACGAACTTACACGGCCGGCTGCGGCGAACCCGTCGGACACCATCGCGCAGGCGCTCTCGCCCAACAGCGTCGTCGTCTCGCCGGCCAACTACAACTCGCCGGAGCAGACGGTTATCTCGGGCGCGACGCGGGCTGTGGAGCGCGCGGCTGGGTTGTGCAAGGCGGCCGGAGCGAAGCGGACGGTGATGCTGCCCGTCTCCGCGCCCTTCCACTGCGCGCTGATGCAGCCGGCCGAGGCCAGGCTCTCGACCGATCTCGAAGGCCTGAAGTTCTGCGATCCGGCCATTCCGGTGATCTGCAACGTGGACGCGCGGCCGATCACCCGCGACATGGACGCGCGGGATTGCCTGATCCGCCAGGTGACGGGGCCGGTGCGCTGGGTGGAGTGCATGGAGCACCTTACCCGCGAGAGCGTTACGCACTTCATCGAGGTAGGGCCGGGTCGGGTGCTCACCGGCCTGCTGAGACAGATTGACCGCAGCCAAAACGCTTTGAACGTTGAAGACAGCGCTTCGTTGGAAAAGACCCTCGCCGCACTAATCGCCTAAGGAGCACCATGCAGCCGAATGACTTGGTTGAAGACTTCGCCCTTCAGAATCAGGACGGCAAGACCGTCCATCTCAGCGACTTTCAAGGATCGCCTGTGGTCCTCTTCTTCTATCCGCGCGCCGATACGCCGGGCTGCACGATTGAGTCCTGCGGATTTCGGGACGCGTTTGAGAAGTTTCAGGCCGCGGGTGTCATGGTGCTCGGCATCTCGCGCGACACGGTGAAGGACCAGAAGAAGTTCAAGGACAAGTATTCGCTCCCATATGACCTGCTCGCCGACCCGGAGATGATCCTGATCGACCGCTTCGACCTGGTTAAGCCGAAGAACATGTACGGCAAGATCGTCAAGGGCGTAAAGCGCACGACGTACCTGATCGGCGCGGACCAGAGACTTCTCCGCATCTTTGATGAAGTGAAACCCGAAGGCCATGCGGAGGAGGTGCTGGCACTTTTGAAGCAGGACGCTCATTTATTCGCAGGGGAAGGTTCCTGAAGAGCGATAAATCTACATGCGGAACAACGCTTCAGCATTTTCGTGGGCAATCTTCTCTTTGTCTTTCGGGCTGACCGGAAGGGTTTCGAGAAATCTCCGGGCTCCGGCCAGGTTGAGATACGGGTAGTCGACTGAATAGAGGATGCGTTCGGGCCCAATCACTTTCTGAATAAAATCGAGGTGCGGCAGATTCATCATGCCGCTCGGCGTGACGTAGACATGCTGCTTGAAGGTATCGGTGATGGAACGCGAAAGCCCGGTGAGTTCCTGTGGCAGCATGTCGTCGAGCCGCTGTAGATAGAAGGGAACCATCTCGCCCCAGTGACCGCTGATGATCTGTAGCTGCGGGAACCAGTCAAACTTCTTTGAGAGCAACAGGCGGAGCAAGTGAACGCCGGCCTCGTTATGCCATCCCCAACCGAACAGCGACAGTCGGGCGCTGACCGGGGTATCAAAGCCCCCGTAGTACGGCTGCCGCACCTGCGGCAGGGGATAGCCGGGATGCAGGTAGAGGGGCACTTGAAGCTCGTTCAGTTTGGCGAGGACGGGTTCATGGCGCGGGTCGTCCATGAAGCCATGATCGGGGCGGCCGAGCAGGATCGCGCCGACGAAGCCTAGTTCGTTGACCGCCCGCTCCAGTTCGTCGGCCGCGGCTTGCGGGTGCGACCAGGGCAGCGTTGCAAAGGCACGGAAGCGCGCCGGATTGGCCCGCACGGCTTGCGCCAGTTTATTGTTGGCGTTGCGGGTGAGGGCGATCTGCCGATCGACGGGCACATCTTGCGGTGGATTGCTGCAGGAGAGGACTTGCATGTCGATGCCGTGCTTGTCCATCTCCGCGATCCGTCCCGCGCCGGTGTCGGCCGCGAGCTTGGCTGTAATGCGAAAGTCCAACGCCATGGGACGTTTGTCGTCGCCATCTTCTAGTTTGCCTTTGAAGATGGTGCCGACTTCGCGGAAGTAACCGGCTTCGGCTAGCTGCTTCGGCTCGCCGGCACTCAGCAGGTCCTGATCGACGATGTGCTCTTCGACGCAGATGATCTTCATGTTTGTGTTTGTGATCCTCTTGAGATGACTCTTCGCAGCATTGGATCGATCAAGATGTTTGGGGATTCATGAATCGCTTTTCCACTGGATGGTTTAGAGGCTGACAGATTACCTTCGGGACAAACCAGAGAAGAGGTGCGTCTGTAGACGCATAGCGACTCCATGGTGCCCGGAAGGGGACTTGAACTCCCACGACCGGTTAGGGTCTGCGGATTTTACTCCCGAAAACGGACTTTGGCACAGAGTAGCACAGAGATGCATACAGGGTGCTAAACGTAAGCGAAGTGACCCTGCTTACCCCAGGCGAGGACGGTGTAGTGGAATGCGGGCTGGTCAGGCTGTGTGACGATGGAGACTCCGAAGGCGGTGTACTTGCGTCCGGTCTTGGAGGTGCGGCTGGCGGCTGCGGACGTCTGCCGGGGCGCCCGCTCGTATGAGGAAGGCAATTCGCTTTCTACTTTTAGCTACTAGAGGACAAAGGCTTGCCGTGTAATGATCCGGGTTGTGGACGTTATTGCTCAACATGTCTCCGTAACTAAGGCTGTTATCAGATTCTGCTAGTTAGTGAAAGTCATGCGACTGTGTGGGTGCTGCGCTGACGGTCAACTCCTCGATGTGCCTCGCACGGATGTGGATGACGGTATCGACGTTTTGCAGCGTCCCTTCGACTAACAGGAAGCGAGCATACGTCACCAATGAACGGTTTCGCTCGTACAGCTCTGGGTCGATAATTGCGTTCGAGATGCCGGTCTCATCTTCAATGGAAAGGAAGATGAAGCCGTGGGCGGTACCGGGCCGCTGTCTGGCAATCACGCAGCCGGCGATGCGAGCTTTGACTCCGTGGCGAAGCATACGGAGATCGTCGGCACGGCAGACGTTTATTCTCCGCAGTTGGTCGCGGCAATGTGCCATTGGGTGACGCCCTACCGTGACACCCGTACCGGCGTAGTCTGCAACCATGCGCTCCTCGGGATTCATGGCTTGCAAAGGTGAAGTCTGCTCCTCGTCCTGGTCCAAAGATTCAAGGAGCGGCCCTGACTGCCGTCCCGCTCTCTGGACTTGCCAGAGGGCATCTCGACGATGGGAACCTTCGCCAATCGAGTTGAGCGCACCCACTTCGGCAAGTGTGGCGAGGTCGGCGCGGGAGAGCGAAGGAACGCGGCGCGCAAGTTCTTCGATGGACGCGAAGGGGCGTAGCCCACGAGCGGACTCAAGCTCGGCGGCGGTGCGTTGGGGGAGACCACGCGCATAGCGCAGGCCGAGGCGGAGCGAGAGTGAGCCATCTTGTTCGCGCTCCAACGTACATTGCCAGGTCGACCGCATCACGTCAATGGGCTTGACACGGAGCCCATGAAGCTGCGCGTCTTTGACGAGGACGGCGGCGGAGTAGAAGCCCATCGGCTGGTTGTTGAGGATGGCGGCGGTGAAGGCACCGAGATAGTGGAACTTGAGCCATGCGCTAGCGTAGGCGATGAGGGCGAAGCTGGCGGCGTGGCTCTCCGGGAAGCCATAAAGGGCAAAGGAGCTGATGGAATGGATGATCTCTTCCTGCGCCGCCGCTCCGACTTGGTTCTTGTCCATGCCTTCGCGGAGCTTGATCTCCAACGCCCGCATCTTGTCGGCGGAGCGGCGGCTGCCGAGAGCGCGGCGGAGTTCTTCGGCCTCGCCGCCGGTGAAGTCGGCGATGGTCATGGCGATGCGGAGCAACTGCTCCTGAAAGAGCGGGACGCCTAGTGTTCGGCGAAGTACCGGCTCCAGCAGCGGATGCGGGTAGGTGACGGCTTGCCTGCCTTGCCGCCGCTCCATGTAGGGGTGCATCATCTTTCCGACGATAGGGCCGGGGCGGATGATGGCCACCTGCACCACGATGTCGTAGAACCTGTCCGGCTTGTTGCGCGGGAGCGAGGCCATCTGTGCCCGCGACTCGACCTGGAAGAGGCCGATGGTGTCGGCCTTGCGGAGCGAGGCGTAGACCTCCGGGTCCTCGTGCGGTATCTGCGCGATGTCTACCGTCTTGCCGTAGTGCTGTGGGATTAGCTGGGTGCAGTCTTTGAGGACGGCCATCATGCCCAGACCGAGCAGGTCTACTTTGATGAGGCCCATATCGCTAACATCTTCCTTGTCCCACTGGATGACGTTGCGGCCGGGCATACTGGCCGGTTCGATGGGGACGACGGAGGCGAGCTGGCCTTGCGCGATAATCATGCCGCCGGAGTGCTGGCCCAGGTGACGCGGCAGGTCGAGCATCCGAATCGAAAGCTCAAGATACTTGGCGATGCGCGGGTGGGCGAGGTCGAATCCGGCGGCGCGGAACTGCTCGGTCATGGTGTCGGTGGTGCCCTTCCACTCCCACCGGCTGACGAGTCGCGTGAGGCGGGTCAGGGTGTCCGCGTCGAAGCCGAGCGACTTGCCCACCTCCCGGGCGGCGGACTTGCCGCGATAGGTGATGACGTTGGCGCACATGGCGGCTCCCAACTGGCCGTAGCGCGTGTAGACGTACTGGATGGCCTTCTCGCGGTCATCTCCCGATGGAAGGTCGAGGTCGATGTCGGGCCATTCGCCGCGCACCTCGGAGAGGAACCGCTCGAAGAGGAGTTCCATTCCCACCGGGTCGACAGCGGTGATGCCGAGCGCGTAGCAGACGGCGGAGTTGGCGGCGGAGCCTCGGCCCTGAACGAGGATGCCGTTCTTGCGGCAGAACTCTACGATGTCCCACACGATAAGAAAGTACCCTGCGAGTCCCAGTTTGGCGATGAGCGCAAGCTCTTTCGCCACTTGCTTCTCAGCACGCTTGCGAAGGCTGGCGCTGCTTTTTGCGCCGTAGCGATTGAGCACTCCCTCCATAGTCCTCTTGTAGATAAAGCCGTCCATCGTTTCGTCGTCAGCCACCGGGTAGAGCGGAAACTGATAGCCCATATCCTTCATCTCGAACTGGAGGCGCGACGATAGTTCGCGTGTCTCTGCGATGGCCTGGGGAATGTCCCGGAAGAGTGCGACCATTTCATGCGCTGGCCGTAGGTGGCGATTTGCGTTGTGCTGCAAGAGCAGGCCCGCCGCGTCAAGCGATGTGTGATGTCGAATCGTCGTCAGGACATCTAGCACCTCTCGCTCTAAAGTCGTCGCCATGTTGACGCCGTTCGTTGCAAGAACTGGAAGGCTGAACTCCCGTGAAAGGGCGAATACCGCATCGTTGCGGGCTTCCTGTTCGCGTATGCGATGGCGTTGCAGTTCGACGTATACGTTGTTTGGGCCGAAGGTCTGAACGAGTGAACGGAGAACCCACCGCCCTTCGTCCATCCCGCCTCTTTCGAGTGCAGCGGTAAGCGGTCCTTCGTCGCCTCCGGTCAAGCAAACCAATCCTTCACAACGCTCCTTAACCTCGCGGAGCGTAGCGACGCCCTCACCCTTCGTCTTCTGTCTAAGCTTGTAGCCGGTGATGAGTTGCGAGAGATTGCGATAGCCTGTCTGCGATTCGCAAAGCAGGCTGAGCCGTACTGGTCTTTGAGGGATGGTGTGCGGTTGCCACTCTGCCGGTTGTACCTGTAAGCCAAGATCGCTCACTGAAACCTCAGCTCCGACATGAGAACGCAGCCCCAGCTTCTTTGCAGTCGTGTAGAGCCGTGGTGCTCCATAGAGGCCATCGCGGTCGAGAATGCCGAGGGCCGACATTCCAAGATTGGCAGCCCGCTCTATCAGAGCCTCGGGTAGCGATGCTCCTTCAAGGAAGGAAAAGGCAGAACGGGCATGGAACTCCACATAGTCCTCAGTCATACACACCTGCGATAGTCCACGCCTTTGGAGCGCGTTCATAGCGGAGGCGGAGAGCGTAGAGAGGCTGCACAACGACGGCATCCCATTCGTCGGCCTCCCACGTTCGGCCATCCCACCAGTAACCGCTCGACTGCCAGGGGCCTTTGACTTCTGCGAGGTCCAATCGTCCGCCCTGCCAGAAAAGCAGTGACGGTGTTCCGTTTTTCAAAGACACACGGACGGGCTGAGCCGGTCGAAACCTGCGAAGTGCAAGGCATGACGGCTTCGATGGGCACGAGCCAACGCCGAGGACACTTGGACGGAAGGATGTCATCGTTACTTCATCGTCACGATGGCTGTTGCACAACTCGGCTGCGCCTACGTTGTGGTCGCCGGCAATCGAGCGCAGTCTTGCTAGGAGGATGTCGAGCTTGTCCGGCTCCGGGAACTGGGCCTGGAAGAGGCCGCGTTGTGCCGTCTGCGGACGCGCCGCTTCTGCCGTGAGCGTCACGCCAAGGATGGCCGCTTGCGGCGGGTGTGTCTGCAAGTCCAAATTGAGCAGCTTGAGCAGCAACTCGCGGCTCTGCGTCGCAATAGCTGGACGGATGTGCCGCTCGTAGGCTGGGGCTTTGTCCAGTCGCAAGCCAAGGGTCAGGCTACGCAGCGCGTAGGCGCGTTCGACCGCGCGGCGCATAATGCGTTCCAGCATCGGCGACACAATGAAGAGCAGTGAGTCCAACAGGACGAGCGGCGTATCGAGTGTTGCGGTCTCGGAGAGGACAAGTTCTGCCTCCTCCGGCACAAGCAGATGATCTTCCGTGCCACGAGCGAGACGTTGCAGGCGTCTCGCTTGCTGTCCGATACGACTGATGAGCGAAGTCTCGGGCAGTGCGGCAAGCTCTCCCAACGTGCGTATTCCCCATCTGCCAAACACCGTCAAAGTGGCATCATCGCAGCGGAGCAATGCGATGGGCAGCGGGGCAAGTCGCTTTTCGAGATCAAGCGTGTGTACGCAGATCACTCCGGTATGAGAACGAGCGAGTAGCAGGCTTGCTTCCGCGTTGGAGCAAATAGCAATGCTGCAAGGAAAACCTGCCGCCTCAAGCTCAGACTTCAACCTCCGGGCATACTGTTCTGCGTTGCCGAATAGCGCCTCAGTGCCGGTCCGATCTATCAGTAGCGAGACGGATAACGTGTGGGCCTGGGCATAGCTGTTGAGTGGCCCGGATAGAGCTTCGATTCGTGGGGAAAATCGCTCGGCAATTTCCAACACGCCTTCAAAGGTTGCGGTCTCCTCAGCGATGGAACGATTGCGAAAAAGCATCGGCCCTGTCGCCTCAGCTTGAACTTTGCTCATGCCACGCGAGACGCCCTGAATTCTGGCTGCGCGGTTGATGGAAATAATGCGTTGGAGCGGCGCGACTCCCTCGATTACAGCGAGGGCATGGGAGCGCACTGAGGCATCCGATCGCAGCCATGCGACGACTGGAAACTCTGGGATGTGGATGGCGGCGTAGTCCATCTGCTACCTCCCAGTTCCGTACATCCAGGGCGCGGTTGCGCTCCATTCAACCGCTCTGCCGGGCGACTTCTTCGCGTAAGGATTGGCCACACGCTGGCGGATGACCTCAGAAGCGTGGATGAAGCCGTTTAGGAGGTTTGCAGAACCTCGGGCCACCGTCCGGGGCGAACAATCCAGCACGCACTTTGCGCTCGATCTGGCGCACGGCTCGGGCGTTAGCAGCAGCAGGATGGCGTCGCCTTCCTGCGCGGCGCGGCTGAACCGATACCAGGTGGCTGACGGGATACGAAGGGCCTGCTCCGGCGCGATGGAAGCGAGGTCGAGCACCACGACGCGAAAGCCTCCCATTTGGAGAATCTGGTCCGCCGCGCGCAGGGCTTTGTCCAATCGGCTCCACGGCTTTTCGTTGTGCCGCAATCCGATTTTCACCGGTGATTGCACTGTGGCGCGCTCACGCGCGGACTTCGCTGCGTCGTCGGCGGCTCTGCGGTCAAGCTGGCGAAGAGGATCTGAAACATCCGCTCGGCGCGCGTTGAAGTGATCGTAAGAGACTTGTTCCTGTGACGCGGATGCGAGGCTCAGTCGCTGATTTGGGTAGCCCGGTGTTCCTTCCATCTTCCTGAGCCGGGTCTCCGCCTTCTGCACCAACATCTTCTGCAAGGCTGGCCCCATGCCCTTCGTCTCGCTTCGCGGATGCGGGCCATAGCCATGCTGGGTCGCTCCGTGAAGCCTATCAGGTATGATTCGCGCAGGCACCGCATAAACCAGCGGCTGCCCCGCTCTCGGTTCCTGCTCTTCCGCAAAGCGAACCCAGAGAAGGTTCTGCAACTGCACCCCGGCTGCGGCAGCACTTCTCCCGTCAAGGCTGTCGCTCACGTCGATGTAGGCGCAAGCCGAATCCACTGTCGCCTCGCTCAGAACGGACAGTGCAAGCGATGTCCGCCCCGCCGTCACCGCACCGGTAAACTCGCAGATGCCGCCGATCGGCAGACCGCCGCCGAGCAGCGCATTGACCGCCTCATTCGCAATGGGGAGAAGTCTTGGAGCCTGG
This sequence comes from uncultured Acidobacteriaceae bacterium, assembly GCA_964247945.1. GTDB lineage: Bacteria > Acidobacteriota > Terriglobia > Terriglobales > Acidobacteriaceae > Edaphobacter. The sequence goes on from CAXTWP010000011.1 coordinate 10,815, forward strand.
GCAGCCTGCGGCGACAACGCGGCGGGTATTCGCGCCGCAAGGCTGCTTTCGATCTCTTGCCGCAAAGCCGCGCTTCTCGTGTGCATCGCCATATTCTTCGCCTTTTCTTCACCAACGCTTGACCAGAATACCCCTAACTCCTGCACGCAAGTCAACTTGCACACAAATTGAGGCAGCACAAAATATTCGTTTTGAACTCGTTAGAATTTGCGTTAAAGAGGATGCCTGGATGTGTGGACGCTACGTTCGGAGGGCGGCGAAGAAGGCGATTGCCGACTGGTTGGAGTCAATCCCGAACACCTGCCGGAGTTCGGTCAGAGCCTCAATATCGCTCCGCAGACGTTCCAGCCGGTTTTCCGGCTCTCGCCGGATACAGGCGAGAGGGAGATCGTGCTGATGCGGTGGGAACTCGTCCCGTTCTGTGCGCGGGACGCGCGAGACGGAGCCAAGCGCATCAATGCCCGCGCGGAGAACATCGTTACCACACCGCCCTTCCGCGAAGCGATCAAGACGCGGCGGTGCCTTGTTCCGGCGGATGCGTTTTACGAGTGGCAGAAGATGGAAAGCGTCTGCTTTGGTGACTTGCTTTTTGGGATTGTGGGTGAGGCACTCTGGGTTAGCGCACACCTTGCGAAGTTCCCTTTCTCGGTACCGTGGGTCACGATAGCCTCGGCCATGAAGCGGCACGTCCGGTACTCCGGCCACTTCGCCTTGTCCGGGTGTCTGCTTTCTCCGCCCGAATCTCGACGTACTTGTTGCGGGTGATGGCGGGGCTACCCTCTGGTAGTGCACCATACTCGGTGCTGATCTGAAGCAAAGCAGGCTTGCCCGCGATGGAAGACTGAACGTGCGCATCGACCTTGGCCGCGTAGCAGGTGGGATCGGTGCAAGCGTCCTGCTGTACATCGGCGAACAAAAGCCGGTTGTGGCCGGTGCGCTTGGGGCATTCGAGACAACTCCCGGCTGCGGGCACAAGCTGGGGATCGCTCTTGCTGAATGGAGCGAGTTTGAGGATGAGCATGAGCCGGTGCTCGATCCAATGCTGGAGGTGACGAACTGGGAACAGGATGCGCTTGGGCTTATTGCCTGCGACTCCCACTCCTCACGGAAGCATTCGGCTAGTGCTTTCTCTTGCTGATCGGGCTGGAGCTTGGCAAGCAAGAGGGCGTGTCCGACGCCAATCTCTTCGGCATGGAAGGCCTCGACCACGGCTGCGGCGGATGAGGGTGCTGAACTCTTCGGCGCGTGTCTGTCCGGAAAGCAGGACGATCTTACCTCCGTAGCTCACTCCGAAGGCCGGGGCGATGCTCTCCTTGAACTCAAGGGCGATCTCCCGGGCAACGATGAAGTCGAGCAGACGGCCCATCGCGGTGAGGTAGGCTGTGAGGCCTTCGGAGTGTCCGGCTTCCAGTTGGTCGATGAGCAGCTTGACATCTGGCCGCAATGACTTCCTTGCTGGTTTGCGGCTTCTGCGAAGGGTTGGGAAGAGTGGCGACGTTGTCGGTGTTCGTGGTGGCGTTGGTGCTGGTGGATTTCGGCATGGGGTGGTTCCTCCGTTTGTAAATCGCTTTGGCAGTGGCTGTTTTCACAGACACGCCTTGGCCTAGGCCCACGCCAGCGGAGGCGGCAAGTGCAAGGGGAGCGGGTATCGCACACCCGCCGTGTTTGGCGGGCGCGGCTTCATCGCGTGATTTTTACGAAGGACAAATTACGGGGAACCCCGCGCGCGCGCCAGAGGCAGAGCCTCTCAGGAAGGCTTGGTTCCCTCGCTTGGTGCGGAGCGCAAGAAGATGCTGCCGGGGACTCCCCACGCTTTACGCAAGCAAACTGGTCATGGAAATGGCGCAGCTATGCAAAGCATGGAAAACGATGAAGCCGTTTCCCACCCTTCGCACAGCCGCTTGGAAGACGCTGATGAAGCTCGCGTCTCCCACATTCCCACGACCACGGCGACGAGTTTAGATAAGAAGGACAAGCAACTGCGACCGTTTTACGAAAGCATCAGTCTGTTCTCGTCAACTGAGAACGCCGGGCGGATTGCTTCCAAGAATGCGAGTTGTAAGGATTGCGGCGGATAGCATCTTGAGAGCTTTTCTTCTGTACAATATTGTTGTACAGTTAGTTTCGTGTCTGAGCCCGTACTGACTATCACGCTTGGAAGTGCTGTCCCCGCCTACAAGCAGGTGCTGGATCAACTTCGTCTACTGATACAAATGGAAGAACTTTCGGGCGGTCAGACGCTGCCTGGAGTCCGGCAACTGGCAGCGCAGCTTGGGGTTCATCACAACACCGTTGCCGAGGCATACAGACTACTGGCAGCAGAAGGCCTGCTGGATTTATCGCGTGGCCGCCGCGCAACTGTCGTATCGGGTCCTGTTCAGACCGAACTTACGCAAAAAGAGAGTTCTGACCTTCGAACACGTCTTCGTGCGCTTGTGGCGGAACTACGCTCGAAAGGCATCCCTGCCAAAACCATTCTGCATGACATCACTGCCGTACTTGGGAGCTAGCGCATGCCGATACCCGTAATCCTGCCTCTTCTGTTGATCGCTCTGGCTTTCTTTCTACTTCCATTCGTGGGGTCGGGACGCTTCTTCTCCATGCCTGTCAACTCCGATTGGTTGATGGGGAATGAGGCCCGCAGGACTCGCCTGGTGTACCAAGCCGCGATTGTCCTCATTACGGCAGTATGCGTGGTGGCAGGCGCGTTTTCAAAGTTGTATCCGCATCTCTCCTTTGCTTCTCTTTTGCTTGAGCTCATAGGGATTATGTCTGCATGGAGTTGGGGGTGGAGCCGTACCCTGCCCTTCCGTCTTCATGATTCGGTAGTGCGGAGCGCTGTTCTCCGACCGTCATCTGCGGCGCGGGCTACCCACCTTTGGAGCTTAGCGGCGTTGATCCCGCTTTTCGCCACGGCCTTGGTCTTACTGTCCAAGTACCGATCGATTCCATCTAGCTTCGCAATCAACTTTAGTGCGAGCGGAGTGCCCGGTCATATCGTGCTGCGAAGCTGGCTTTCTGTATTCGGCCCACTCGCGGTAGGCGGTGTTGTGATCGTGCTGCTTTCAGAACTCTTGACTGCGATCCAGCGTCGGGGCGCAGGAGTGGCAGACAGGGGAAAATATTTTGCACTCACTGGACGCATTGTGGCGGCGGCAAGCTGGATTGTAGGTGCCGAGTGCGCGGCCTCGGCCCTACCGCCGATCATGCACCATGCAGGAACTTATACAGCCTATATGGGAGCCTTCTCAGGGGCAGCCGCCCTTGGGCTTCTGCTGATTACGACAGGGTTCCTAATTAAAGACCGGACTGTTCTCGTTGCGGCTCAGGGAACTACAGATGCCGCGCACTGGCGAGTTGGGCTCTTCTACTTCAATCGCGATGACATGGCTCTGTTCGTCCCCAAACGGCTGGGCTTGGGTTGGACTCTGAATATGGCCTACCCAGGAGCGTGGCTCCTACTAGGTTTCACTTTGCTTATAGCCCTGGTCGGCTTGGCTTTGAAGCATTTATGAGCAGATGTACAGATCTATTCCCCAGCTGTCTGCATGAAGACCAAGAATTCGCCGGCCTTGAAGCCGATGTTCCAACAAGGAGAGCTATGAATACTGCACAGGCAAACCCACTGTCTTTCAGCCTGCTTCTGCGATTTGGTGCGCGGCTGTCACGTTCCGTCAGGAAAGCCCTCCCAAACGCGTGTGCTTGTTTAGCGTTCAGTGCCGCGCTGATCCTGACTGCTTCGCTGAACGCACAAGACAAAATGGTGGCCCCTGTTGGAGACTGGGTTGGAACTCTGCAGGTTCAATCTAAAGAACTGCACCTCGCGTTGCATGTGACTTCTGACAAAGACGGAGGCCTCCACGCATCATTCGACAGCCTGGACCAGGGCGCAAACGGTATCCGTACAGAAAGCGTGAGGCTGCGGCAGCAGGAATTCTCTTTTGATGTGCCCGTTATCCATGGACACTATGAAGGATCGCTGAATGCTGAGTCTTCCGCAATCAGCGGTACATGGTCCCAGGGAGCGGTAAGCGTTCCTCTAACCTGGAAACGTGGCCAGTCCGCTCAACTCGAACGACCTCAGGAACCTAAACCTCCCTTTCCTTATGGGCAGGAGGATGTCTGGGTAGAGAACACGGGAGCTGCGGTTCGCCTCGCAGGAACTCTTACGAAACCGGCAGGTAAAGGACCCTTTCCTGCCGTTTTCCTTATCACTGGATCGGGACCGCAGGACCGTGACGAAACCGTGTTCGGACACAAGCCATTTCTGCTGCTTGCAGACTTTTTAACCAGGCACGGTATGGCAGTATTGCGTGTGGATGACCGCGGCACCGCAAAATCCTCTGGCAACTTCAAACAGGCGACCACAGAAGATTTTGTCTCCGATGCCCTCAGCCGTTTCCTTTCTTGCGCAGCGTGGCGACATCGACCCCAAACGGATCGGCCTGATTGGTCACAGTGAGGGGGGAATCATCGCCCCCTTGGCTGCTGTACAAAACCGCACGGTGTCTTTTATCGTGCTGCTCGCTGGGCCAGCCGTCTCCGGCGAAGTGCTGCTTCCGGATCAGGTGTATTTAGCTTCCCTGGCCGAAGGTCAATCAGCGATTCAAGCACGGGTCCGCGCTCAGCACACAGCAGAGTTTATGAATGCCTTCGATCGTAACGGTGGCGATTCGGAGAAAGCCGTGGAAACGATGCTGACGGTCTCTACGGAGAAGAATGCGCAGGTAAAGGGCCAGCTAGAGGCCGAGGCTCACGTGTACGGCACTCCTTGGTTCCGGTTCTTTGCTACCTATGATCCTTATCCCACTCTACGCAAGGTGACCTGTCCGGTTTTGGCTCTTAACGGTAGCTTGGACGTTCAGGTGCCAGCAGCGCTCAACGTCCCATTCCTCCGTGCCGCGACTGCATGGAACCCACGCTCAGTTGCAATGATTGAGCCAGGAGTGAACCACCTGTTTCAGCACACTACAACGGGCTCCCCACTGGAGTACGCCAAAAACACTGAAACGATGTCCCCCGATGTGCTTCAGCAAATTTCCGACTGGATTCGCCAGCAACTATAGTTCACCTAGGCTCCCCGCAAGTGCTCACAACGCCGTTCCCGCCAGAAGTGTTTCTGGCTTGTGACCAGTTGGCGATATACTCGCCCTCATGCTGGAGCGACTACCAGCAGGTTCTTAGCGAAGGTGCCGTCTCGTCTCGCTTTATCGAAGTGCTTCTGCGTTTTCAGCAAAGCGATGAGGACGCCTAGCAGTCTGTCGGCTAAGCCGCGCAGTGCTCGTGCGTGAAAGTGGCCTGCTGCCCGCAATGTGTCGTACTGCCTTCGGCTCCTGCTATCGCAGCAGAGACTGCTTGTTGCCCAGTAGAACACCGCGTTTCGCAAGCGCGGACTGCAAGCCTGACGCATGCCGACGGTCTTTCTCTTGCCGCTTTGCCTGGTAACCGGAGCCGTGCCTGCATAACAGCGCAATGCCTCGTAATCCCGCTCCCGGATTGGCTTGGAGGCTTCCGTCAGAAGAGCTGCGGCGACAGCAGGGCCGATACCAGGGTAGATAAGACCAGGCCGGCATCGCACGGTGGCTGATTCGTTCCGGCGTTCTCCTCGATCATGACGGTTAACAGGCGCTTGATGCGATTGCCCACCTCCCGAAGTTGCTCCTCCAGTAGCCTCACCTGGGGAAGCAGCAGTTGAACATGCTCACAAGCCGCTTCGGCTGCGCCAGGAGCCAGTACCAGTGGCGCAGTCATCAAGGCGGCGTGTACCTCGTCAACTGAAACCTTCCTTATCCGGTTCACCCTAAGGATGCGCAGAATGCGAAGGGAAGTGATCTTTGCCCCTGCGGCAGGCGTAGGTGCCGCCTCCAAGAGATCCCACATGAGCCGATCATCTGCAGCCGGACTGATTGCGAGCATCTGTGGATAGTACCGGTGAAGTTGCTGCCACAAGCGGTTGGTGACGCGCCTGAGTTCAACCTTCAGCTCATCCTGGAATCGGGAAAGCTCTCGCAGTCGAATCAACTCGGGGGAGTCGATCTCCACCCTCCTATAACTCTGCCTGTCTGTGTACAGCGAGCTGGCAAGTACGAGAGCATCCCGCGCATCGTCCTTCGCTCCGGCAACGGTAAAGCGGTCGCGAAAACGATCTACCTGTTTGGGATTGATCGAGAACACGGCGAAGCCAGCTTCAACCAGGGTTTCCACGAGGGCGCCCCAGGCGACCTCGATGCCGACTGCGACCAAAGCTGGCTCACACGCGGTTCGTTGTTTGAGTTTGTTGACCAGGGTAACGAGACCCTCGCCGCTATGGTCTGCGTTGTATTGCTCTACGGGTCGCCCAGTACCATCCAGCACGGCAACGCGGTGAGTCTGCGTTCCCCAGTCGATACCAACAAAGTATTGAAATGATTGCTCCACGATGCCTCCTGAATTGCTTTGCGATGCCTTCGTCACGCCTGTACCGGCACTCACCCCTGCTGCGGTGGTGCTACTCCCCACTGGACGTTTGCATCACTGCTGAACCGTCAAGGCGCAAGTCCCCGATTGGTGATCTGATCACTGCGTTGCGGAGGCACTCTTGACGGCCAGCTACGTGAGACTCACCCAGTTACGGGAAAGTCTTGAACAGCGTACAGGCGTTCCGGGGTATCCCTGCAGAGATGGGTGGCGGAGGACGCGCACTTGCGGCCGGAGACAGGGAAGATACTTCTTCCCACAAAATGCCGTTTAGAGTGCCTAGGTTGCTGTTGCTACGACACTGATTCTCGCTTAAGCATTTAGAGGATTTAGACCTTCCCCTTGCGCTCGCAGGGTTTCGTAAAGCTGTGCTGGCCCTAGAAGAACATCTTTCAGTCCGCTGCGTATCTGCTCCGATTCGAGAGCCTGCTTACTCAAGGAAGAAAGTGCCGACGAAGCATCCATGATGGCATTGATAAGTTCGTGTTTCAGGTCGGGTGAGTTTGCGAATTGCTCCTTAGTGTTGTTGTTCGCCTGCTGCCGCAGTGTTTCAGACTCCATCAACTTACCCTTGATGACATCGTTCACGTAGACGAGCTTGTCCCCCTCGGTCGTATCGGCTCCGAAGAGGTCATTCACCTTTGCAATGATTTCTCCTAGACGAGCCTTCTCCTTTTCCTGTACGGAACCGGAGCCCGCGTCGGTGAGGGGTTTTAAGGTGAGCGAGTCACCTCCGGCAAGAGGGAGCGCATGAGTCCAACGACCACGCAAGATGTGGTGTGTAAGCACCACCTGCGAAAGATCGACGCCGTCGCGCTCCCGCCCAAATTCAAGCAGCGGTATTAACCGCTTGTAGAAAATGGCCCGCCTCTCCAGCCCTGTATTGCCGTAGTCGAAGATCTGCGACAGAAAGGTGTAGGCATGACAGAAGCTGTCCATGTCGCGTTTAAAGAGCTTCAGTGTCTCCATCTCGGCGTTTGCGTCTTCGACAGCACCATCGTTCGCCGTTTGCTTTGCGGACTTCCATCGCTCGTGCGCGGCTTTGAACTGTCCGACTAACCTGGAAGCCACCGGCCCCAGAGCGCGAACGAGGTCACCCTGTTTTGAGTCGGGATTTAACGCAACGGACGCGACATCGTCCACCTGAGACTCGTCATAGTGCCCGGCCGCGTCCAACTTGGCACGCAGGTTGTAGACGAGATTGGGATCGGTCACGTCTGCAAGGGTGGCGGTCGCGTAGTAGGTGCGGAAAGCGTCAAGAACCTCGTCCGCTTCGTTCACGAAGTCGAGAACGAACGTCGTGTCTTTGTTGCCGAACGTACCGGATTAGGCTCGATTCAGACGCGAAAGCGTCTGGACCGCCTGAATGCCGCCGAGCCGTTTGTCCACATACATCCCACAGAGGAGAGGCTGATCGAAGCCGGTCTGGAACTTATTCGCGACGAGAAGTATTTGGTATTCGTCCGTCTTGAACGCCTCGCGAATGTCGCGTCCACGAAGGTTCGGGTTGAGCGACGTACTCGATTCGGTAAACGGGTCTTCTCCCGATTCCGGGTCGTTTACCTCGCCCGAAAGCGCGGCCACCGCGCTGATGCGGTAGCCGCGCGACTGAATGTACTTCTGCATCGCAAGCTGCCACCGAACGGCTTCTAAGCGGCTGCCGACGGCGACCATTGCCTTTGCGTGGCCGGTCAGTAGCGGCTGCACGTTCTCAAGATAGTGTTCAATCACCACCTGCACCTTTTGCGAGATGTTGTAGGGGTGAAGCCGTACCCACCGCATGATGCCCTTCATGGCGGTAGAGCGTTCCACCTCGGTCTCGTCGTACTCTTTGCCCTCATGCGCCAGCTTGAACGCCAGCTTATAGGTCGTGTAGTTCTGGAGAACGTCAAGGATGAAGCCTTCTTCTATAGCCTGTCTCATGCTGTAGACATGGAAGGCCTCCGGCAGATTGGTTGGTCCCGCCGATTGTTCTGGGTCGGGCCTTCGACCGAACAGCTCCAACGTCTTGTGTTTAGGCGTCGCGGTGAACGCCACATAGGTGATGCCCGCGTCGGCGGTGCGGGCGGTCATCTGCGCCCGCAGCACATCGTCGAAGCCGCCCTCGCCGCCCTCTTCAATCTCCTTCCACTCTTCCGCACTGAGCACCAGCTTCAATTTCGCCGCGGCTTCGCCAGTTTGGGAACTGTGCGCCTCGTCCGCGATCACGGCAAACCGCTTGCCTTCGGACGCGGCAAGCTCCCGCACCTTCTCCAACGCGAACGGAAAGGTCTGGATCGTACAGACGACGATTTTCTTGTCGCCGGAGAGCGCTCCGGCAAGCTCCTTGCTCTTGCTGCCGGTCACGCCCTTAATGCTCGTGACCACACCCGTCGTCCGCTGGAAGTCGAAGATCGCATCCTGTAGCTGCTGATCGATCACGTTCCTGTCGCTCACCACAATCACGGAGTCGAAGACCTTGCGGTGCTCAGCGTCATGCAGGTCGGCGAAGAAATGGACGGTCCACGCAATTGAGTTCGTTTTGCCCGATCCCGCCGAATGCTGGATCAGATACTTGCCGCCCGCACCCTCGGCCTTGACGGCAGTCAATAACTTCCGGGTTGCGTCAAGCTGGTGGTAGCGCGGAAAGAGGTAGCGGGTCAGCTTCTTGTCGTTCTTTTCCGTGACGAGGTAGCGGCCAAGGATGTCGAGAAGGCTCTCACGCTCCCAAACCTCTTCCCATAGATAGCTGGGGCGGTGGCCGTAAGGTGACGGCGGATTACCCGCCGCGCCGTCGTTACCCTTGTTGAAGGGGAGAAAGCGTGTGTCCGGCCCCGCGAGACGCGTCGTCATCTCCGCCTCGGAGTTGCTTACGGCGAAGTGGACGAGCGCGCCACCGGGAAAGCTCAACAGCGGCTCGGCCTTCTGGCCTTTCGGCTGCGGATTCCGGTCGAAGCGGTACTGGTCCACCGCATCCTTAACGCTCTGGGTAAAGTCCGATTTCAGTTCCACCGTGGCGACGGGAAGGCCGTTCAGAAAGAAGACGAGGTCAAGGCAGTTCTCATTACCCTGGGAGTAGCGCACCTGCCGGACGACCCGCAGGCGGTTGGCCGCATAGCGGGTCAAGATCGCGGCGTTGATGCCGGATGCGGGACGAAACTGCGCCAGAGCAATCTTGCTCTTCACGGGAAACATTTCGATGCCGTTCCGCAGCACGTCCAATGTGCCGCGTGTGTCCAGATTCTGGCGGAGCTGGTCGAGCAGGCGTGTGTCGGCTCCAAGGCCGTGTCCCTTCGTCAACGCCTGCCATGCCACCGGTTGCGACTCCTGCACCCACGCAATCACGTCCTCGGGGAACAACGCCCGCGCCCGGTCGTACTGCGCGGAGACGCCCTCTTCATACACCCAGCCGTGCCGCCCGAGATGCTCGGCGATCTCGACCTCAAAGTGAATCTCTTTGTGCAGGCTCATGCGGTCTCTTTCGGAGTGTAGTTGCGAACGTCGATCTTGCCGGTGACGGCGGCGGAGATGAGGGCGGAGCGGCGCTCCTGAAGAAGGGCGATTGCTGACTCAGCTTGCTCAATCAGCGCGGCAAACTCTTCACTTTTTATTCCAATCCACGCTGCTATTTCGATTTGTTCAGTGATGGGAGGCAGTGCAATCTTCAGACTCTGGATCTGCTCGCGGGTAATCGCACCTTTTGTGCTACCGCCGCCCTCACTGTCAGTTCTTAGGTCGATGTACAACATATCGAAAACTCGCCTAAGAAAATCAACATTGGTTTGAGGGTTTCGCGGGACCACCGCTGCGATATGCTGGTTGATCGTCGCTTCGAAACGCAGGGTTGTAGCC